>QMNM01000081.1 GCA_003647765.1 Candidatus Cloacimonadota bacterium | reverse complement strand
GTGCTTCAGCTTTTTCTTTTCGCCTTCATTTCCATAAGGATTGGTCAATTTATAATACTGATCCTACTATTGGTTTTAATAATGCTGAATATTTATTTAAAAATATAGGTCTGAAATATAAATTTCTGTCTGCTGAAAAAACCTGCGAATTTGGTAAAAAGATAAGCAAAAAGAAATTGATACAAGAGATTACTAAAAGTATTGATAATAATATTCCAGTGATGGCGAGGAATTTGACAGGACATAATAGTTGGGGGCTTATAGTTGGATACCAAAATAATAAATCCGAATTCTTCTGCCGTACTTATCATAATAAAACTGTTAATTATTCAATTGCATCACAATTTCCGGATTTAGTGCTTATTTTTGAAGAGCCATTAAAGATTAATCTTACCAAAGAGATTTTTGCTCACGCAATTCTAATAGCTAAACAGATGTTGGAAACCGATATGTATGGGGAATATTATTCTGGACTTAAGGCATTTAATTATTGGCAAGATAAATTGATAGAAGATGATAAAATTAATGTATTGCCTGCTGCAAAATTGAAAAAGATTATAAATGCAAATCGCCATACATATATTGGACTTTATAAATATCGTAAATTGGGTGCTCAATTCTTAAAATATATTCTACATTTATTCCCTGATTCTGAAGAGCATCTTAAAAAGTTAAGCAAACTTTATAATGATGAATCTAATATACTGTCAGAAAGTATGCATGATATTCCTCATCCTAACAAAATATCTTTGCCAGAAGATTGGAATCGCAGAATTCGGAACAAAGAGATGAAATCACTAATAAAGGGAATGAAAAAAGAAAGAGAAATACTTACCATACTTAAAAGTATTCCTATAATAAAGAAATTAACTAGTGCACATGCCTGATAAATAATTATCAATATGAAATTGTTAGTTTTGTGGAGACCTTCTTTCCAGAGAAGAATTTAGTTACAGTTCTGGAGAGCTGGACTTCACAGCGAAAAAACGCAGAAATATTTTTGATAATTACTCAAAGAAGTACAATCAGCAATGATATTACAAAATTCTATTAGGAACTTCTCACCTATTTGGGGTGCATCTTTGATGGGAACTGGAATGTTATCTGTTATTTTGGGAATGGTAAGTCAAGAAAACGGGACCGCTCATATTTTTGCACTTATATTTTTAGTCATCAATATTCTTGTATTTTTGGTTATTAGCATATTTTGGTTTGCACGATGGATATTGTATTTTCCTGATATAAAAAAAGACCTTATGAACCCAATGATTGTTACCTTTTTCCCAACCTATCCTATTGGAGTAATTATTTTAGCAAAGGTCTTTTTACTTTCATATGGATTTATTATTTCTACCGAAACATCCATTCTCATAGCAAAAATTTTATGGATTGTTGGCAGTTTATTAGTTGTTGTCTTAAATTTTATCATTATTGCCATTATGTTTATTCATAAATCTATAAATTTAGACCATGCTACAAATGGTTGGTTGATACCTGAAATAGGTCTGTTAATGGTTTCAGCTATTGGTTGTGATTTAGTCCCACTTTTTCCAGAGTTCATCGGACATTTACTGTTTTACTTTTGTTTTTTTGCTTTTGGTGCTGGCTTTTTTATATATCTCTTCTTTAATACGATATTAATAAATCGTTATGTATATAGAGAATTGCCACCTGTTGCGGCCACTCCTACTATCTGGATTGGATTAGGACCAATCGGTGCATCTATTTTTGCTATAAATAAATTAGCACACGTAATTACAAAAATTAAAGTATTGTATTTAGTATTTAACGATGTGCGTGTTTTAGCCGAGGTATTTCAATTTATTAGTATTGCTCTATATGGATTAGGATTGTTTTGGCTTATACTTGCGATCATATTGACATTGTATCAGCTATATATTAACAAAATGCGACTGCCTTATGTAATGGGCTGGTGGTCATTTACATTTCCAATTGGTTCTTTCTGTGCTGCTACTATATTCTTAAACAGAATTTTTAACTTTGTCCTATTTGATATATTAGCTATTTTTATGTTTATCTTACTTATATTTTTCTGGTCAATAACATCAGTAAATACGGTAAGTAGCATTCTGAAATCCAAGCCAATCTCATAAGTTACAATATAGAATAAGTATTATATTTCATCTTAATTATTTAATTATTTAGCCACAAAAATTCACAAAAAATATATCAGATTTAGGAGTGGATAATGAAAAAAAAACTATTATTATTACTTATTATCTTATTGTATAATTTTATGTATGCACGAACTCTTGTAGTAGAAAAAGGTGGCAATGGAGAATTCTTTTATTTAAGAAATGCTACAATTGCGGCTAAGAATGGCGATGTAATAATAGTAAGGCCTGGTATCTATTATGAGAATGCAACAATTAGAATTAACAGTAAAAACATAGATATAGTTGGAGCCGGCTATGATTCTACAAAGATTATCTATACTGGTGATTGGGTGCCTTTTTACTTTAAGGATGTATCTAATTGCAAGTTGAGTGGCATTGACATTTGTTCAATGTATGATAAATCCCAGACATTAATTCTTATTCAACATTCTGATGTGATAATTGAGAATAATAAAATACATAACTCACATAATTTACATGGTATTAGCATAATTGATACATCCAATCCTGTTATTAGAAATAATATCATCTCTGAAAATGAAGAAACAGGAATCAATATCTCTTGTAGTAATGGAGAAATATATAATAATGAAATTTACAGCAATAAACTATATGGTATCAGTGTTTCTGATAGTTCTAATATTGCTATCACCAATAATAAAGTTTATAATAACAAACATACAGGGATAATTATAGTAAATAGTAAAGCGAACCTAAAAGGCAATGAATGTTATAATAATAAAAGATATGGAATCAATTCTAATGGCTCTTCTCTTAATATAATTGGCAATAAAGTTCATACAAATAAACAAGCAGGCATATTTATCTTTAATAGCAAAGCTAATACATCTGAAAATGAATGTTATAATAATAAATTACACGGAATTAGTATAGAGCATTCTGATTTTGATATTAGTAAAAACAGAACCTATCATAATAAACAGGTAGGCATATTGCTAATAAAAAGTAATGGCAATATTTATGAAAATGTAATTTATGAAAATGAATTACATGGTATTAGTATGGAGATATCCAATCCTGATATTAGTAAAAACAGAATCTATCATAATAAACAGGTAGGCATATTGCTAATAAAAAGTAATGGCAATATTTATGAAAATGTAATTTATGAAAATGAACTGCACGGTATTAGTGTTACAAAAAACTCCAAACCTTCAATTTATAATAATACAATATACAATAATAAATCTGTTGGTATTAAGATTAGCAAAAAATCTAATCCTACAATAAAAAATAACATAATCGTTGAAAATATAATAGGTATTTCGGTAATTAAAGCCAGTAGTGCAAAGCTTATTAAAAATTTAGTATGGGGAAACACTAATAAAAAGCAATGGAATTATGGCGGTAAAAATTATAATGGTATCGCAAAGGGGAAAACAGATATTTGTGCAGACCCTTTGTTTGTAGATAAAAAGAATTATAATTTTCTGCTTAAACCAAAATCGCCAGCCATTGGTGTAGGCGAAGACAATAAAAATTTAGGTGCTTTTATTCATCAAGATCGCGAGGGTGTAAACACAGACGCTGAGTCAATAAAAGAACGCTGAAATTCTTTTAGAACGCTTTTTTTGACTTATCGTGTGGATTCACTCACTCTCGCTGTTATTTTGAAATAATCAAATATCCAAATCCACATCCTAATATATCATAAATCAAATCCTTATAGCTAAAGTAATTATTTTTTTGTCGGCTATCTCTCACTTCTTTTAACAGTCCTAATAATCCTGTAATAGAAACTGATAAGTAAATGGATTGCGATTTTTTCATTTGCAAAGGTTGATGATAAAAATTATACTGCCAATAAGTAAGAAATACAGAAGTTGAAAAATGAGCGGCTTTGTCCTTTGATAACCATCTATCTGTTGGTTTGTTTTCTGCAAATAGAGAAGATATTATAAGAAGAAATAATAGTGTTAATATAAGTAATTTACCAGAGATATTCACCATAAAACACCTCCTCTGCTGGACCAATCATTCGGAAATTGCCATTATTCATAATCTCAATTTCTAAAACTCCACCTAAAAGATGGACAGTTACTTTTTTATCTACTAAATTATTTATATATGCTGAAGCAGCTACTGCAACTGCACCAGTCCCACAAGATAAGGTCTCACCTGTTCCACGTTCCCATACACGCATTTTTATCTCATCGCGATTTATTATACGGGCAAATTCTACATTTATCCGTTTTGGGAAAATATCCGCTTTCTCCAATTTTGCTCCATGTTTTAGCACCATATCATCGGTTATTTTATCAACAAAAATAACACAATGAGGATTGCCAACAGAAACACAGTTAATATGATATTTATAGTACGGATAGTTAATCACAGTGTCTCTGTCAATTTTAACAGGGATTTCTTTTGCAGAAAAAATTGGCTTGCCCATATCAACTGCTATGCGAATATCCTTTTTATCAAGCAAAATTTCAGCTACTATTTCTCCTGCTAATGTATCTATTTTCAATATGCTCTTTCTGACAATATTATGCTGATATACATATTTTGCTATGCACCGAATAGCATTGCCACACATCTCTGCTTCTGTGCCATCTGCATTGAACATACGCATTTTTACATCAAATCTGGCAGTCGGCATTACCAATACTAATCCATCAGCTCCAACTCCAAAATGACGATTACTTATATCATTGGCTAATTTCATAAAATCAATACGCGGAAAACTATTATTAAAAAAATCTAAAAATATATAGTCGTTTCCTAATCCCTGCATTTTGATAAATGGTATTTTCATAATTACTCCAAAAGTCCAAATAGAATGAAATACTGAAACCTTTTTGTGTATTTTGTGTAATTGGCTAAAAATGACTTTGTTTAGAAACGCATTCTAATTACTATCACTACGCCTTACCAAGATGCCATCTTTAAACTTTTCAATAGAAATAAATTTGAGCAATTGCCCTTTCTTTGCTTTTTTACTTTTATAATAAATCCGTAAGTAATGGTCAGATACACCTGTCCAATATCCATTTCGTCTTTCTTCTAATATTGAACGCAAAATAATTTTTTTGCTTATCACTTCTTGTTTGAAACATTCAACAAATTTACTATTTAATGCTTTCAATTTTTGAATTCTTTTAGATTTAATTTTTCCATTTATCTGATTTTTTAGATTATATGCAGAAGTTCCTTTTCTTTGTGAATATGGGAAAATATGCAAATATGCTGGTTGTATCTGCGAAATGAAATTGATGGACTCTGCAAATAATTTATCGGTCTCACCTGGAAGTCCAACAATTACATCAAAACCTAATGCGGAATCAGGCATGGCTGATTTTATCTTATCAATAGTCCATTTGAATTGCTCTTTACTATAATTTCGCCTCATACTCTTTAACAGTTCATTACTACCTGTTTGTAAAGGAATATGAAAATGATGACATATCTTGTCATTATCTCTTAAAAAGTATATGAATTCATCTGTTACAAACTTATGTTCAATTGAGCTTATACGAATCTGCTCCACACTTTCAATTCCGGATATATCTCTAATCAAATCTAAAAGATAATAATTATGCAACTTATACCTATAACTACCAAGATTTATGCCTGTTAAAACAATCTCTTTATAGCCATTTTCTGATAATCTTTTCACCTGTGTAATGATATTATGTGGACAACGGCTACGACAAGGACCTCTAACTAATGGCACAATACAATAAGCACAATTATAATTGCATCCATCTTGAATTTTAACAAAAGCTCGTGTATGCTTTGTAAAGTAATCTGTGGATAATTCGTCAAATCTGGTGAATGATAATGGCAAAGGAAATTTTTGTGGTATCTTCTTATTGTTTTGTAATACATAGGAAACTATATGACTTTTCTCGTTATTATGGAAAAAATAATCTATTTCTGGCCATTCTTTCAGTAAGTTGTAATCTTTTTGAGTATAACATCCGGTGACAATAATTTTAACTGCTGGATTTATTCTCTTGTAATTAATCACTTTTCTAATGATGTATCTTGATTTATAATCTGCACGATTAGTAACGGTGCAAGTATTTATTAAATAAATATCAGCTCCTTCACTGAAATTTACAACAATGAAATTATGTTTTAGAAATTCATTTGCTATAGCTTCTGTCTCATATTGATTGGCTTTACAGCCCAAAGTGTAATAAGCTAATTTTTTCATTATATTATACTCTCAAATAATTGTTTAACTAATTGATCAATATGCAACTACTTTTACAATCTAGAAATAATTTTATTATTTCTTGACAAGAATTTTATGGGATAACAAGTTTGGTCAAAAATTTTTGTTATTTATATATTTTTATATTTGTATAGCAATATTTATATCTTATTTAAGCTCTACTTAATCACATTTATATTTACAACTGAGAGATGAAGATGGAATTCAAGCTTTGTATAATGAGTAGTCCACTAGAAAGTGGTGAATGATTTATTAACTAAAGCATTGAATGCAACTATTTAATATAGGATTACCCATTTTTAGACAATATAAGTATGTCACTCCTATGGAGTTCTATGTTTTTTGTCACATGTTTTTTTACGATCGTGAAACCCGACTCGAGTTCAAAGAACCCGAGTCGAGTTTCTGTGAAAAAAAATCCCGTAGGGATAAGATATTTATAGCAATAATTACAGTGTCAAATCATAGCTCCGTAGGAGCGATATAAATCGCTTTAACCATTTTTATACCATTAG
>QMNM01000080.1 GCA_003647765.1 Candidatus Cloacimonadota bacterium | reverse complement strand
TAGAAGCTTATCTATATTATACCTCAACTGTTTTCAATTTGCATCAATTGCGAGACGCATCCCAAGTCCATATTCTGCATTATCTTCAAATAATGAATTTGCCCAGGTTGGTCCAACACCTTGTTTATTCTTACAATACGGAACTGTCGGGAAAGTTCCACCATAAATTGATGAACAACCTGTTGCATTAGCAATTATCATTCTATCGCCAAATAGTCGTGTAGCCAATATTACATAAGGAGTTTCACCACAACCAGCACAAGCACCACTGAACTCAAAATATGGCACAAGGAACTGACTACCTTTTACTGTCTCTTTTTTTATACCATCTAACACATTATCAGGAAGACTGTCAAAGAATACGGCTTTTTCTGTTTCGCCATCTGCACGAGCATGTTCAAGAGGCACCATAACTAATGCTTTTTCTTTAGCCGGACATACATTGGCACAGTTTCCACATCCTACACAATCTTCAATATAAACCTGAACACGATATCTAAGGTCTCTATTATTCTTTGTATTTGATTTAAGCGTAACAAAGCCATCAGGTGCATCCTCTAAATCTTTTTGGTCTATCTGTTTTGCACGAATCGCTGAATGAGGACAGATGAATGAACATTGATTACATTGGGTACAGTTTTCTGGAATCCATTTAGGCACTTGTGGAGCAACTCCACGCTTTTCTAATCTGCTTGTCCCTGTTGGAATTTGTCCATCATAAGGCAGGTTTGATACTGGAATTTCGTTCCCTTTAAGATGCATAATTGGTTCAATAACATTTTTTGTGAATTCATTTGCATTATCAGGAATTAGTTTTGGAATTGATGCAGATTTGATTCCCACAAGCTCAGTAGGAATTGGAACTTCCTCAATAGCAGAAACCGCTCTATCAACAGCTCGCCAGTTCATTTCAACAACTTCTTTGCCTTTTTTCTCAAATGTCTTTTTGATGTAATCTTTAATCAACCGAATCGCTTTCTCTTCTGGCAATACTCCTGAAATCTTGAAAAATGCTACTTGCATAACCGTATTTATTCGCTCTCCAAGTCCAACTTCCTGTGCTATTTTAAGAGCATCAATATTATAAACTTTGATATGCTTATCAATTATAATTTTTTGCATATCCTCTGTCAGATTTTCAAAAACCTCTTCTGCTTTCCAATTGGAATTCAAAAGAAAAGTTCCGCGTTTTGTGATACCTTTTAGAATATCAAATCGCCCAATATACGATGACTTATGAAGTGCGACAAAGTCCACATTATTAAGAAGATATTGTGATTGGATTTTATTTTTCCCAAATCTTAGATGAGAAATTGTAACACCACCTGATTTCTTTGAATCATACTCAAAATATCCTTGAACATAAAGGTCTGTGTTGTTGCCGATGATTTTGATTGAGTTCTTATTCGCACCAACAGTTCCATCAGAGCCGTATCCCCAGAATTTACAACGAATGATGCCTTCCTGTTCAGCATCAATTTCTTCAACAGGTTCTACTGATGTGCCAGTAACATCGTCAGTTATACCGACTGTAAATCCATGTGTGCATTTTCCGTCAAGATGGTCATATACAGCTTTAACCATTGTTGGTGTAAATTCTTTTGATGAGAGACCATATCTACCGCCAATGACTTTGATATTCTTTTCGGAAAGTGCAACAGCAACATCAAGGTAAAGCGGTTCTCCGAGAGAGCCGGGCTCTTTTGTTCTGTCAAGGACAGCGATCTTCTTTACTGTATCAGGAATGGCTGAAACGAATGCTTTTGCAGAGAACGGACGATAAAGTCGCACTTTTATTGCACCAACTTTTTCACCTTTCTTATTGAGATAATTTACAGTTTCTTCTATTGTTTCTGTGGATGTGCCCATTGATACAATAATCTTTTCAGCATCAGGCACGCCCACATAGTCAAAGAGATTGTATCTTCTTCCGATTTTATCTGCAAATTTGTCCATATATTCCTGGACGATTTGTGGAGTAACAAGATAGTATTTGTTCACTGTTTCTCTGCATTGAAAATAGACATCAGGATTTTGAGCACCCACTTTAAGAACTGGTTTATCAGGTCTCATTGCACGATTGCGGAAATCCTCCACATATTCCATTTCAAGCAGTTCAGCCATTACATCATAAGGTATAGCTTCAATTTTTTGAATTTCGTGCGAACTTCTGAAACCGTCAAAGAAATTGAGGAACGGCACTTTTGATTTCAAGGTTGCAAGATGAGAAATAACAGCAAGATCCATAATTTCCTGAATTGAACCAGCAGCAACTAAACCAAAACCTGTGTTCCTTGCTGACATTACATCAGAATGGTCTCCGAAAATTGATAATGACTGACAGGCAAGTGAACGAGCAGCAACATGGAACACTGTTGGAAGCATCTCTCCTGCGATTTTGTGCATATTGGGTAGCATCAACATTAGACCTTGTGAAGCAGTGAAAGTAGTTGTTAAAGCACCTGCTGAAAGCGCACCATGAACAGCTCCAGAAGCTCCTCCTTCTGACTGCATTTCTATTACATCAACTGTTTGACCGAATATATTTTTCCTTCCTTGTGCTGCCCAGGCATCAGCAAGCTCTCCCATTGGTGAAGATGGTGTAATTGGATAGATAGCAGCTACTTCGCTAAATGCATAAGCTACATAAGATGCAGCAGTATTGCCATCCATTGAGATTATCTCTTTTTTCATTTTAACACCTCTTTTAATGATTATAATACATAGTGCTTTGTAAAGTAAATTCTGATTGATAGACAGAAGCCCACAACTTCAGTTGTGAGGTGAACTTTACACTGCACTAGCTTATCCATATCTTATTGTGGTAATTGGACTTTAGTTTAATGACATTATTTATTCTTTTCCTATGCTCTATTCTTTTCTTTATTAAAAGAATTAGTTTATCTGGATCAAATGGTTTAAATACTACATCGTGTAAGCCATCTTTTTTTGCACGCACAACCACATGGTTAGGATCATAACCAAAGCCAGTCATCATAATTACAGGAATAGTATCATCATAATCCATTATCTGCGTATAAAGTTCATACCCATCCATATCAGGCATAGCAATATCAGTCAATACCAAATCAATTTGCTGTTCACGAATATATTGTAAAGCATCAAATCCATTGTCAGCAATAATTACTTCCATACCTGACTGTATAAAAATGTTTTTTAAATACTCTAATATATTCCAATCGTCATCAACAATTAGTATTTTCAATGTATTACCACCTTAACCTATTAATTTTATAAAATTACGAATGTATTGTCTAATCCATAATTACACAATTTTCTTTATAGTATCTGTCTCCTTATCAAATAGAATTACTTGTACACCAGCATCTTTGAACATATTGATAGTCATTGTATCTTTGTAAGTTTCTGCAATAATTACCTGTTTTATTTCAGCGTTAATTATCATTTTTGCACAGATTATGCAAGGTAAATTAGTGCAGTATATAGTACTATTTTTTATTGATACACCTTGCACTGCGGCCTGTATGATTGCATTTTGTTCTGCGTGAACTCCGCGACACAATTCGTGTCTTTCTCCTGATGGAACATTCAGTTTTTCTCGTAAGCAACCTAGTTCGCTACAATGAGGTACATTTTTTGGAGCTCCATTATATCCTGTTGATAAAATCTGATTATCACGCACAATCACAGCACCTACTTTTCGCCTTAAACAAGTTGACCGCGTAGATACAAGCCTTGCCATTTGCATAAAATATTCATTCCAATTTGGTCTATTTTCAGGCATTCTTTGTAACTTTCCTCCATTTTTCTATTATAGAAAATATTCTTGTTGGCTTGATATTATACATACACTTAAAATGCTTTTTAGGACATTGCTTGATTCCATGCAAAGAACAGGGACGACATTTCAAATCCAACTCTAAAATCACTGCTTTTTCATTTATAGGAGCAAACCCAAGTTTAGAACTTGTGCCTCCAAATAAAGCAATTTGCGGTTTCTGTAAAGCAGAGGCTATATGCATTGGTCCACTGTCATTGCTCAAAAATATATCTGAGTTGTCAATTAAATATATTAAGTCCTGTAAGGTTGTGATCCCAGCCAGATTTTTTATTGATTTATCCGAAACAGCTCTGCCATCGGAACGATTAGCATTTCTTACAATTTCATTACAAATGCTCTTATCCTTGTCATCACCCAACAATACAATTTCAGGATTCCACTCAAATGGTATCAAATTTATTAACTCTGCCCATAATTTTGCTGGATAACGCTTTGTATAACTGGTTGCTCCAGGAGAAATAAATATTTTGTATTTATTTTTACTAATGCCAAATTTTGCTAAAATCTCCATACTTTTGCTATCATCTGTATATAATTCCAATGTGTTATTGTCTAAACTAATACGCAATTTTTTTAGAACTGAGGCATACAGATAGACAGTGGACTTGATTCCTTTTAGATGATGAAAATATTTAGGATGAGATAATAGCTGCCGATAAAAATGCCTCTTTTGGTATCGTATGATTGTTCTGTGTTTAACAAGAATTGATAATAACATAGACAATAATTTTTTATGAAGGTCAATTACTAAATCATAATGAGTGGCTCTTATCCTTTTTATAAGCTGGAAATATGAAGATTTTTTTGCGTCAAGTGTAATAATGTTATTCAAATGTGGATTATTTTCTAATAAAGGTGAAAATTGTTTTTTTGTAACAAAATCAATTTGTGCTTGTGGATAATGTATTCTTAATGAGCGAATTATTGGGGTTGTCAGTAATATATCGCCAATAGAACTGAATCGGATGATGAGAATTTTCATAATGATTGTTAATTATTGATAATTAAGGAGCATTAGATTATGACTTTGCGAAAGTTTTAAGCTTTCGCAAAGTCGGTTAATTCCTGCATTATTCTATTTCATTGAAATGTTCTTTACATATAATATTATTTTTTTCTAACTCTTCTAATATTGGCTTATAAATAGTTGGTTTAACAGGAATATGAACGCCTATTTCTTTAATTCTTCCTTGTATAATCATTCTTGCACCAATTGCAGATGGTAATCCAACTGTTCTGGACATTGAAGTATCTCCATACGGAATGCCATAGTCAATCATTGTTGATGTAATTTTTTGCCTTTTCTCACCGTATTCAGCAATGAATTCGTGATGTAAAATAAGAATATCTCTTTCGCCTTCATCGTAATTAAGCTTCTCATCAAAAATTTTACATAATACATCCATTGCTGTGCCTTCATTTAATCCTATTTGTTCATTACTGAATAATCCCAACCATTTCATTCTATACAATGAATCAGTATGTTCTGCAATATTCAATTGTAAAGCAAGGTCTTTTTCCAACTTATTATATTTCGGATTTTTTACAAACTTATGCATAAATTCTTTATAAGTTATGCCATTAAGATTGTATAATTTTTCATCGTCCAACAGACATAATTCCACAATTTTTTTCATTGTAAATGACCATCCTGGATAGCGAAGAGTGCCGCGAAAAATTGTATCTGTATCTTCTATACCATAAATTTCACGATATGGAATAGAATTACGATTTGGATATGTTTCTAATTCGCCGAATCCAGGAACCTGTATCAACCAATGGTGGTCAAAAAGTTCAGTTCCTGGAACTTCAATAAGTTCTTTATTCATCAGATATTTGGCATTATTTTTCCCAGCCATAATTACACCGCGAGGACTCCAAGAAAATTTGTATCCCCAGGGATTAGTATTAGCTTCTGGCGCGGGCAATCCTCCACAATAAGAGCAAAAACTGATTATTCTACCACCATTTTCCTGAACTTTGTGTATAACTCTCATTGCTGACATATGGTCAATACCAGGATCCACTCCAATTTCATTAAGTAAAATAACACCAGCATTTTTGGCTTGCTCATCAAGAGATTTCATCTCATCACTTACATAAGAAGTTGTTACCATATCTTTGCCAAATTCAATACAATATCTGGCTATTTTTGTATGATAAATATATGGCAGTAAACTTATTGATAAATCGTGTTCAGAAATCAATCTTTTTAACTGCTCATCATCTTTTACATTAAGTTGCACTGCTTTTCCTTTGGCATTATCATTAACTAATTTCTCTGCTTTACTGAAAGTTCTACTCGCTACTGTAACTTCAAATTCCGGCTGGTTCAGAAGATATTGCACATGGGGTCTGGATACTAATCCGGCTCCCAAAACAAGAATTTTCTTCATCATTTTCCTCTCTTTCATTTTTTGATATTATTATATTTTGTCAGATTACAAAAATGCTGATGTATCTGGATACATTAAGGATAAGAAATTAAATAATCTTTACATTTTATATTCATTGTTCCTAACATCATTTTCACCCCATTAGATAATTAAAATTTAACAAAAAACAGTGCCTCAACCTAAATATCTAATGGGATGAATGGTGTCTTATTCAGTAAGATACAGGATTATAAATCCTGTAAAATCAAGCGTCGGTGTCTTATCCTAGGAAGCTTTAGCGTAATAGGAGCATCTTCTTTATCTTGGAATTATTACCTGATTTTAGTTGATAGAAATATATTCCAGTTCCAACTAACCTAGATTTATCATTCTTGCCGTTCCAAATTACATTATAATAACCAGCATCTTTCCGCTCATTAACAAGTGTCTTAACCAATTCCCCTTTAATATTATACACAACAATTTTCACATTAGATGCTTTTGGCAGTTGGTAAGTAATACGAGTTTTAGGAAGTTCGCCATATCCACTTCCGATGAAAAATGGATTAGGATAGTTCTGTTTCAATTCAAAGGAATGTGGCATATTTGATTGATAATTATCCGTTGGTGTTGAACTTGTAATTAAAAATAAACTATCTG
>QMNM01000079.1 GCA_003647765.1 Candidatus Cloacimonadota bacterium | reverse complement strand
GAATGAGCTTCATTAGCTCTTTTAGCAAAGATCTGAGTGCTACATGGCAAGTTGAAGTTGGAGATATTACTTGGGGTGATGCAGGTGGAAGTTTAGGCACTGATGATATCAATGTAGAAACAAAGCACTTATATCTTGATTGGAAATGTACTGTATTGCCTTTCAAATTTAGAGCTGGATTGCAAGGATGGAATGATAACAGAAAATTGATTCTCGGCACTGATGTTGCTGGAATAACTGCCAAAGGAGAGTTTGATGATATTGGTATAGAACTGGGAACTGCAAAATTAGAAGAAAATAGTAATACTCCTGATACAAATAATGATGATGATAAGGACTTATTCTTCTTGACTTTCAGGTATAAGTTCTTTAATTGGGAAAATATCATTCAGCGTTCAAATGGTGGTGATTATATTGATGCATGGATTATGCCTAATATTCAGAAAAAGTTTGATCCTGTTGATGTAAATCTTGAATTTGTCTATAATTATGGTAGTTATAAAGAAGCGTACGCTGACGCAGGAAAACTAAAAGATGTAACCAATGGTGGATATGGACTTATTCTCAATGGTAAAATGAAAGCTGGTCCTGTTGATTTAGCTTGTGATGTTATGTACACCTCTGGTGATGATGGTGAAGACCCTGAATCTACGACTTACTTTAAGACCGTTTTTGGAAATTATTATACGAATGGCTTGGAGATTTTCGGTTTTGGACCGATTCACAGTGTAGGTGCTTGGACTAATGCTTATAATGATGGTAAAGGTCTGACCAGTTTAGTGCTTACAGGAAAGTATCCACTTAAAGAGAAATTGACACTTGATTTTGCAGGTGGATATGTAATGGCAAGTGAGAAAAATGAAGATACTGATGAAAAAGCAATGGGAACAGAAGTTGATTTAGGTATTACTGCCAAACCTTATAAGCCAATGAGCATTAAAGCTGTAATTAGTTATGCAATGCCAGGTGCTTATTATAAGGATGATTTTAATGGTGATGGAAAATTAGAGGATGCTGACGATGTTTATAAAATTGCCACTAAAATCCAGTATAATTTCTAAAAATGTTATCAACTTATTCTCTGTGCTTCTTAACAAAAAGCTGGCTCTTTTGAGCCAGCTTTTTTAATACACTGACTCAATATGTATAAAGCTAAATGTATTATAAAGAACTACGGCAATTTCCGAGCAGTCAGCTAAATAAAATTCCGTGATGAATAGCTGTGAAATTCTTGACAATATGACAGATAACAAACTAGTTTGGCACTTCAAATTTTGTTAAGGAAGGTGTAAAAATCTATGAAAACTTATATCCCAAGAAAAAATGAGATAGAAAAGAAATGGTATTTAATTGATGTATCTGACCAAGTATTAGGAAGAGTCGCATCTAAAATTGCAATGATACTGATGGGAAAAAATAAGCCAACATATACTCCTAATTTAGATATGGGTGATTATGTTGTCATTATCAATGCAGATAAAATAAAGGTAACTGGAAATAAAAGTAGTGATAAAATTTACCATAGATATTCAGGCTATCAGGGTGGACTAAAATCCATTCCTTATAATAAGATGATGGAAAAAAAACCAACAGATATAATCTCTTATGCTGTTAAAGGGATGTTGCCTAAAAACAAATTACGCAGTAATATGATGAAACGGTTAAAAGTATATGTTGGTAATCAACATAACAATCAGGCACAGAAACCCATTCCAATCATTTTATAAATACATTAAAAAAAATATAGAAAATTATAGTATGAATATTGTTTTTATTTGCATTACAAATTTATCAGTGTTTTTGTGTTAATTTATTTGATAGGAGAGAAATATGCAATATTTTGATGCAGTTGGCAAAAGAAAGAGGGCTGTGGCAAGAGTCCGTCTTACTCCTGGAACAGGTAAGCGCATAATAAATGGCAGAAAAATGGGCGATTATCTGTGCAGGGAAATATTAGAAATGGTTGTTGAACAGCCTTTTGTTATAACAGAATTATCCAATAAGTTTGACTTACGAGTCAATGTTAAGGGTGGTGGTCTTAGTGGACAAGCAGGAGCTATCAATCTTGGCATTAGTAGATCTCTTATACAGTACGATGAAACATTAAGATCCATCTTAAAAAAAGCAGGATTATTGACAAGAGATGCCAGAATTAAGGAGCGGAAAAAATACGGATTAAAAAAGGCAAGAAAAGCTTATCAACATTCAAAGAGATAAAAATTCAAGCGATTATAAGAATTTTATGCATTAGTTTATATGCATTTTATATGCATTTATTGAATCTTTGTCTATTCTGTGTTATGAGTGGTATAGGCAAAGATATTATTATGACAATTTCGGATCTGTCAGACGGTGTCATCTATGATTTATGGCAGGGCGAAGAAATTGGCAAATTAACCGTTAAGGAGGAATTGATAAATGAGTGTAGTAACAATGAGGGAATTGTTGGAAGCTGGCGTTCATTTTGGACATCAGACGCGTCGGTGGAATCCCAAAATGAAAAAATATGTTTTCATTAAAAGGGCAGGGATTCACATCATTGATTTAAGACAGACGATTGAAGCAGTTAATCAAGCATTTCTATTTCTTAGAGAAGTAGCTGCAAAAGGCGAATATATACTGTTTGTTGGGACAAAAAAACAAGCGTCAGAGGGAATAGAAAGAGCTGCTAAAAAAGCTGACGTATTTTATATAACTCATCGCTGGTATGGCGGTATGTTAACAAATATGAAAACAATACGAAAAAGTATAGTTAAATTAGAAGAATATGAAAAAATGTTAGAAGATGGCACTATTGAGAAATTTACTAAATTGGAACGATTAAAAAAAGAGCGAGAGTATAACAAAATAAACAATGCTCTTGGTGGAGTAAGGGAAATGGATAGATTGCCTGGTGCTTTGTATATTGCTGATACAGTTTCTGAAGAAATTGCTGTACACGAAGCTAATTTACTTGGTATTCCTATTGTTGCATTGGTAGATACAAATAGTAATCCAGATGTAATTGATTATCCTATACCAGCGAATGACGATGCTATAAAAGCTCAAAATTTACTAGCTGATATAATGGCACAAGCTATTATTGAAGGCAAACAAGCACGATTAGAAGGAAAGGACATTACAGAGCTACAGCAATCTGAGCCATTACTTGCTAAACTAAAGAGAGAACAGGAAGAAAAAGAGAAAGCAGAAGAGCTATCAAAAGAAATGGAACTGGAAAAATCAGATATAAATGAAGAGACATTTGAACAAGAAAAGAAGGTAGAACAACCTTCTAAGATTGTTAAGACAAGAGTTCAAGAAAAGGGGAAAGACAGATGAATATTACAGCAAAAATGGTAAAGGAATTGCGTGATAAGACAAATGCTGGAATGATGGAATGTAAAAAAGCTTTACAAGAAGCTAATGGAATTGTTAATGAAGCTATAAAGATTCTTCGTAAAAAAGGTATGAAAAAAGCACAAAGTAAAGCAGGTAGAACAACAAAACAAGGCATTATTTATTCATATATCCATCCCGGAGCAAAAGTCGGAGTACTATTAGAATTAAATTGTGAAACGGATTTCGTAGCTAAAAATCAGGGCTTTGCTGAATTAGCTAAAAATGTTGCTATGCAAATAGCCGCACAAAAACCAATTGCTATTAGTAAAGATTATGTAGATCCTAAAATATTAGAAGAGGAAAAAGAAATTTATATAGCCCAGGCTAAGGACTCAGGCAAGCCTGAACAAATCATAGAAAAGATTGTTCAAGGAAAAATAAATAAATTTCTTAGTGAAAATTGTCTGTTATCTCAACCGTTCATTAAAGATGAAACCAAAACAATTGATCAACTAATAAAAGAATACATTGTAAAATACGGTGAAAATATCTCTGTTGCTCGCTTTGCAAGATACGAGCTCGGTGAAGAATAGCTGACATTAAATTAAAGTATATAGAACTGTATATTACACATTGCCACAGACACGCAGAGTCACAGAGAATACTCACATTTCCTATCTATAACATAAAGAATGCACAAATTCGCAAAATTTCCATCTAAATATTTTGCCTATTTTTAAAGATTAAAAGATTGTAAAGATTGAAAGATTGTAAAGATTGTAAAGATTGAAGTTTCATACATTCCGAACTCTGATTTATCCTAACTATTACCCATAAGTATGCAAAATTTATTTAATCAACACATTGAATATCCATCTTTTGAAGAAATTTTAAACGAATATTCCAAAGAAGCAGATAACTATCTACCAAAAGAAGGCAATGTTTTTGGTTTCTGGATGCAAACTTTAGCAGATATACAATTTTTAGATTTAGAACTTTCTGGCTTGACAAAAGATTACAAAATAGATGCACTAAATCATAAAGTCTATTTCAATGATGATTATGAATATATTATAAAAAGGATTGCACATTTGGATTTGGTTGATAGCAAACCAACATTGTATTCTTATCTCATTGATTTATTCGGTGATACAAATGCTTATGCTTTTCATAATTTATATCCATATAAAGGAAAATTTTATCCAAGAATTGTAAGAACAATAATAAATGCTTACGACTTACAAGAAGGTGATTTAATTCTTGACCCATATAATGGTTGTGGAACTACAACTCACGAAGCGGGTTTAATGGGTATAGACAGCATTGGAATAGACATCAATCCCATTGGCAATATAATTTCCGAACTGAAAAATGAATTGCTGTTTGTTGATGAAAAAGAATACGAACTAAATACCAACGATTTGGTTAAAATCTTTGATTATATTGAAAATAAGAAAAGAACTCATAAAAATGATATAATGTATAAACTTTTCTTGATGCTGTATTTTGATACAAAAGATGCATTTATAAGAACCACAAGGTATAATAAAAAAGGTATGAAAGGTTTATTTATTGAGAAGTTTAATTACATTAAGGATTGTTATAACAAAACAAAAAAGTATTTAAAAGAATGGAATATTAACTACAAAAAAGCAATAATTAAGGAAGGCAATGTTTTGGATTTGAAATCTGCTGGAATAGATGATGAAACAATTGATGCAATTATTACGAGTCCACCTTATTATTTTTCACTTGATTATGTAGGAAAAGATAAAATCGCTTATGACTATCTAAATGAAATAAAATTTTTTAACTATAAAATGGAGGATGTCAAAAAAGAATATTTGGGTATGAAGATAAAACCGAATATTCCAGCAAGAAAATTATTAGAAAAGAGAGTAATTACTTATTTTGATGATTTAGAAAAGTCCATTCAAGAAATGGCGAGAGTTTTAAAACCTGGTGGGAAAATAGCAATTGTAATAGGCGATAGCACTCTTAATGGTAGGAAATTACCCACTACTCATAAAACCAATGATTATTGCTTAAAGTATGGATTAAAACATATAAGAAGCGTATTTAACCCATTACTTGGAACCAGAAACAGAGCAATTAGAGGTGAAAGTATTTTGTTATATTATAAATAGGAAATAGATATGAGAAGAAATTTACTTTGTACAAAATTGGAAGAAAATTTAGACTTAGGGAATATTTTGCTATACAAACCTTATAAAAATATTCTTATAAATCTGAGAAATTTAGTCGTGAACATTAAAGCAAAAGATTTTGATCCTATCGCAAAAGTGTATGATGGCTTATTAAGTGCCCCTGAAGAAGTAAAAGAATATTATGAATCTCTATTAGGAATTACTTCTTACTATAATCATAGTCAAGGTGGAAAAGGAAAGTATATTGAAAAGAAAATAGCATCTTCTTATGAATTATGCTCATTGGATATTGAACTTAATAAGCTACCTTTTTGGTTTGAACATCCTGATATACATAAGAAAAAAGGCATATTTACACAACAAAAACTTACTACTGAAGAAAAAAGAATACTGAAAACTTCAGAATGGGATTGGCTCGGTGATAGAAATGTCAATACTGATATTGGGAATATTTTACAATCAGAGAATACATTAATTTTATGCGAATTAAAAAATAGAGTTGATTCTGGAGGAACAGCTGCAAGAAGAGAAATCTGGACATCAGAAAAATTTGGTATTTATGTGGACTATTTAGAATCAAACAAAAAGATTTTCAGAAAAAATACAGAAGAATTTTCTTTTGTGGAATTGTTAGAATATTTTGGTTTTAAGAACTTAGAAATATATTTAGGGGTTTTATTTGATATTACAGATAATCCTGCATCTATTGAGACTGATAAAATCAATGGATTTTATTCATCAAGTAAACAAGGTTTTAAATATTTAACTAATATAATTTCTTCAAGCGATAATTTACAAATACTTGACCAGAATAATTATAAATTATCAGTTATTTTTAAACCTTTCTATTCAGAACTTCAAGTAAAAATATCCGCATTATACGGTGATGATATTACCTCTACATTATTTAGAAGAGAATTACCTGTTTCAGAATTATTGCTTTTGAAATATGATGATATATGGTTTTCATTGCTTCTATCAATAGAAGAAAGAACGAATCTTCTCAAATTTCAAAAAAACTACACAACAATTACTTTAAAATTACTTGAAAGAGATAGTATATTTCGCACTAAATATTATAATTTGATGACATCTGAATGTGAAGAATCAATATTAAAAGAAACGGTTAAATATGTTCTGGATAATTATAATGATAGTTTTATTTCAGAGCTTTTACCGTCAAATAAAACAAAAGAATCTTACCTTGCTGATATTCTACAATTTCTTTGCGCAACAGAACCATAACAAAATAGGTTTTTTATGAAAACACAAAAAATAACAAAAGTATCCATAGCAATTTTATTATTGCTAATGATTTCAGTATCATTACTGGCAAAAATTACTTATCCAAAGCCGACTGGTTTTGCCAATGAT
>QMNM01000078.1 GCA_003647765.1 Candidatus Cloacimonadota bacterium | reverse complement strand
CATTCATTACTGGCATCCACATAAACAAGAAGATGTATGAAGTAGTTCCTACAAGTCCTAATATTAAGAAGTAATCATAAAGTTTAAGTTGCATATCTATCCTATGGTCTCATTATACCAAAAGCTTCCTTAAACTTTATTTAACTACTGTCTTAATTGGTCTGAACAACCTTGTCTTTCAACTGGTCTTACTTTTACTTTAGCTTCTATACCACTAAAGTAAGTTTCTTCATACTCATTCATTTGGTGTCCAACAGTCCTTGTTCCGACTATCGGCTTAATCTCTGAAACTGTAAAGCCTTTTTTCTCTAGGTATTCTCTAACAATCTCATTAATATCATCTGGCGTAATTTTTGCTATTACTTCCATATCTATTTCCATATTAAGCCTCCATTTCAAAAGATGCTGAGTTAAAGGTTGCAGATGAACCGGGTGAATCATACATCGTATCATCCATTTCCAGAACAGTTACAAATAACTTACCTTTCTTTTTCTCAATATCTATAATATTTCTAAAAGTGAAATAACATGCATTAGTTCCTCTCTTAGTCTGGTTGTAATCTTCATAACCAGCTTTAACTTTCTTAACAATCTTCTTAAAAGATTTCACATCTTGTTTCTTAATCATAACAGCTCCTTAGATAAAGTTTACACCTCTGTTTTTCATAACAGTAATGTTTTTTTCATAGCTCTCATCAATCGAACCATCTGGAAAGGCTTTAATACCTTCAACACAATCTTGAATTATATTTACAGTATAACCTCTTTCTACCATACCCATAACATTCATAAAGACACAATAGTTAGTGGCAACACCAACAATATCAATCTCATATTCATCTTTAGGGAAAGTTCCCTCAAACCATTTAGGGTAAGTAGTATTACCATCCCAAATATTAAATACATCTTTAGTGAAAAAATATTCATTATCGGATTGATACATTTCAAAAGGTTCTTTTCTACCCTTTATGAATTTAGTCCATTTAATAGATTGTGGTTTGATTTTGAAGAAATTCCAACCCTTAGTATTAAATTCGCAGTGAATTGGAAATATTTTAGATTCATCAGAAGTCTCATAAACTTTTTTGGTGTGAGTATCAAATGTAAAAATTGTAGATGTATATTCATCACTATCTATTTTAGTTTGAATATTATTAACAATTGCATTGGCATTTGGAACTGTAAGTGCGCCTCTAGGGTCAACGAAGTCATTTTGGTAATCAACGATGATTAGTATTTTTTGTTTTTTCATATTAGTTTCCTTGGTTACTCATTCTAACATTAGTTAGATACAATAACAGTTTTTTTAATAAGATACATCTTATGTGTATTTATTTATAGTAATTATACATTAATAAGGCTTAAATTGTGCTTAACCAATAAATAAAGATAAACAAAGGAGTTGGTATGCCAAAAGAAAAAGAAGAAACACCGTCATTTATTGAAAAGTTCAATAAAATGAGTAATACTGTTGTAGCCATTTATGGGCTTGTAGCACTACTTGCAACGAGTTCTATTACTGGTTATACATGGTATTCAAATGTATTAACATCCATAGCTGAGAATACTACACAGATAGAAATAACTCAGATGATGATAATGAAAGATATTGTTAGAAAAGCGGAAAGAAATCCGTGCATTGTGTCCGATGCCGAACGAGACGATTATACAGAAAATTACACGACTCTATATAACTTGGAAATTAAATATGGGAAGATAGGGAAAAATGCACCATGGCAGCCAATAGCACGAGTAGTAGTAAGGAATGACCAATGCACAAAATAATATTAATATTACTAATGGCAAGTATATTATTTGGATATGATGTTTCTAATAGAAAAGATCCTAAAGAATGTGTGAGTTATAAAGTGCAGTATGAAAAATATGTTAATAAGGCTGATAAAAATAAGAAAATGTCGTCAAGATACTTGGTAATTGCCGTGCAATATAAATCAATGTTTGATGAATGTAAGAAAGATTTTTATTCTCCAAAAATATCTGATGGGAGTAAGTCAGGTGTTACTATTGAACCTAATAAGTATCAACAGGCTAATTCATATAGAGCTAATCCATATAATCAATTTTAATTTGGTGCGAATGGTCGGATTTGAACCGACACGAGATTTCTCTCACTACCCCCTCAAGGTAGCGTGTATACCAATTTCACCACACTCGCATAAAGAGAGGGGGCAGTCTAGCTATTGCCGACCCTCTGTTTCGCCAACCAGGTTGCTATAATGGTTGTCTACTATTTTCGTTTAGAACGATACCACTTAACTATATAACCTATTACAATTAAACTCATAGTTCAATCCTCAATAAATTAGTTGAGCAGCTAGTAACTTTGTCTTCGTCTATTACGTTCTTACACCTTGTGCTGGTATAAAATTTAAGTTAAGTTTCTTAAATGTATTCATAATAAATCTCCTTTGTGTCGATGTGACATTGTTATTTATACGATATTATACAATTAAAACTGTTTATTGGCTATTTGAATAGCCTCAGAATCAGTTAATGTATGTGTATCCCTAAACACCGATACTCTCTGCTTCCACTCCCCAATATTAGCTAAAGCTTCTATATCAGCCCACAGTGTTTCCATATCTTTCAAAGTTATATTATCTCTCATAATAGTCCTTTATTTTATGCGGAAAAGGTCTTTTCTAGCCTTAATGTCGTGTAATGTAATCCATTGTTTCTTATCTACTTCATAGTCGATACCTACATAATTAAGAATTACATTTTTAGTCAGTGTTGTATTTACCATATAAGTAAATCTATCACTATCTTTGAACTTCTTATAGTGTGATATATTTCAGCATCTTTGATGGTAATGATTTTAGTCATCTGGTCACCACCAATATATTCTATTGAATTACCAGTAAGAACTGCATCAACCATATAAGCTGTTTTAGTGTCAATTTTAGTAGTAGTTTGAACATTACCTTCAAACCAAAATCCAGCTAAACCACTAAGAATAAAACAGAACCCAACCCATACACCTAAATCATCTGCAGTATCAACGACAAACATAGCAACAACGATTGTTCCAACTAACACAAAACCAAATATCTTTATAGTAGAAACAAAGTCCATATACATACCAAATATCCAACCTAAAGCACCAAGCATTAAAAATATCATAATAATATCTATCTTTAATACCCAACCGAATAAAAATTTGAACATGGAGCCAAAAGCCCCACTTAATCTATCTGTCTTAGAAAAACTATTGATTTCCATATAAATCCTTTTTATCCGTTATTGTAGCATACTTCGTCTTAAAGCGGTATTAAAGGCGTGGGTCAATACCCACTTCCTTTTCATTTTCAAACATCATATTCGCAAGAACTTGTTTGATTTCTGGGCTTCCAACTTTCATATCAAGCATTTGCTCACCAAGTTTATACTCTGCGATAGAAGCTCTAAGCTTTCTACCAATATTCTTTTGGTTGAATAGTTTTGTGAACTTTTTAGGGAAGTTCATATCATATCCATAAATGATATGTAGGTAGTTTGGATTTCTAACCTTCATAAATGGTGCTAACCACTCTGGGTTCTCTGCATCATTTGGTTTAATAACACAACCTTCCATTTCACCAACATTAGTAATCTCATCATACCACTTCTGAGCGAACTCTAAATAGTTCTCGTCCTCAAAGTCAATAACACATACACTATCATTATTGATTGAACCAAACTGCATTGCTGCATTCATATCAACTTTGAAGATTTCTCCACCATGTTCTTCTGTTTTAGTCGCTTTAAGTATTCTAAACGGCTTGTAATGAGTATCACCCTCAGCACCATAAATCTCTACTTGTTCATGGTAAATGCTCCAAGCAGCTTCGTGTGTGGCATTTGACTGAAATCTATCAAGTTCCCATTTAATGTTCTTAAAGTTTTGGTAAGAATGACCATACTTTTTGTTTAGGTCTTTCTTGTTCAGAGTATTTCTGTCTTCTGCAAAACCACTTTCAAGGTAAGACTTTTCTAAGTCCATAAATGCTTCGTCAAAACCATTCTCTCTAAGGAAATCAATTTCACTCTTGATTGCTTTGTCAATAACAACAAACTGGCTTTCAATTAAACCACGACCAAGTGATGCCCACGGCATAAGCTCTCCATCCATAACTAACTCTTGGATATTGAATGCTCCCATAAGAGTTTCTTGTTCTTTAAGTTGGTCTGCAAATACAGCACTTAAATCTTCTTTAATCTTATAACCATTTCTACTTGTAGCATAACACTTCTCAATATCTCTATTAAGATACATCTGTGCTCTTGAACCCATATACTTAGGTTGTAAAACAACAGACTTTACTTTACCTTTGTAGTAATCAAGCCCAGATTTAAGTGATTCAAACTCACCACTTTCTTCATCTTTTGGAGCTGGAGAAATTGTTCCACCAACATAACCAATACCGTTGTTCATAAGGTAAGTTAATCTTTTTTGATTGAACTCACTAAGGCTATCAATATCAACAGCTTTTCTCTCAGCAGCTACTTCTTCAAATAGGTTGTTGCTGAAATCATTTCTTGCTTCAGTTCCATTGATTTGACTTACAGTTTGAATATATGGTTTCCCAAACCCAACACTATAACCAACAAGTTTAGCTCCATACACACAACCAGCATCAATACAAACCTTGTTCTTAAAGGTTCTAACAGAGTTTTGTCCCATGTGTCCAAAAATATGAACGGGTTGGTTCTTCACAGCTTCATCTTTAAGGTATGGTGTAAGTTGGTCATTACTCATATCTTTGTTTTTGCTTCTACTCGCACACTTATATTGTTTATGTAGTGATCTTCCATCCATTTTTTCAAGAAATTTAACTTCACAAGGTGCATGAGTAACAATGAAACTTTTTCTATCAGTTCCAATTGTTTTAACCCATCCCTTCATCTTAGCAAAGATTTCTAAGAACAGTTCTCTAACATCTTCTTTTTCTTCAAGAAGGATAGCAGTGTTGTAATACTTAACTTTTTGGTCAAGTCTTTCAACAGTATGTTCAAGGTCTTTGTGGTTAGTCGTCCACTTCCACACCATTTCCTCATGATTACCAAGAACAAGCTGTAATCTGTCGCCCAGAACACCCATATTTTTATGGACAAAGCGAATGGTTTTTTCAATGTCCTCATTACTTGACTTATCAACGATGTCACCAGCTAAAATTAGACCAAAACCTTTAGATTTTTCAGTGTCAATAATCTCATCATTTTCATTGATTTCAAAGCCATATTTCTTGATAAGCTCTTTAAGTTCATTAATACAACCATGAACATCACCAATTGTAATCCACTCATATTTAGATGGAAGAATTCTATCCATGTACTTCTCATAATCCCAAGCAAAAACATCATAGTTTGAAACAAGATTATCAACCATTTCATATTCACCAGAATCAATATTGTATACATTAGTAGTTTCTTCTGTTACAAAGTCTTTACTTTTAATCTTGAATATGTTTTGGTAAGTCCCTTTTCTAAGAGTTTTAAGAACCTCAGTCTTTAATCGCTTCATGTGTTTAGCAATCAATCTACCACCAGTTTCTCTACTTTTGAGGCTATCTGCAACAAAATTCTTTTGGTATTCATCAACTTTCTTGTAATCAAATACGACTACATCAACATTATAGTTGTTATCGTCTGCAATAGCAAGAACATCAGTTCTAAACTTTTCAGATAAACCAGTAGTATCAAGAATCACATATTCCGCATTAATAGGGTATGATGTAACTGCTCTTAATTGTGTGAAAAGGATTTCAAAGGCTTGAGTTGAACTCTCAGTCATAATCTCATCCATCTTATCGTAATTTACACCAAGTATATTTTTACGAATATCATCAGAACTAATATACTGAATATTTGGTGCAAAGTTCTTGCTCTTGTCATAATTAGCACTTAGTCCTGGGATTAATACTTTTTTGGCGAAAGTAGTTTTTCCTGAACCGCTTGGTCCAACTAACATAATTATTGTATGAACTTGTGTTTTGATTTGTGTTTTTTCCATGATTATCCCTTTAATCCAAATATTGTTTTGAGTCTCGCTTCTGTTATGCGGACTTGATTATTCTGTTCACCCTTGAAGTCAAAAACGGTGACATCTCTATTATCTCTATCTTCACACCAACTATCAAGAAATAAATATTCATTACCCTTGATAAACTCTTGAACCTTATTGACTTTAGCTGATTTAATAGCTGTATATAACTTTCTTTCCATGATTGTCCCTTAATCAAATATACTATCATCTAAGTGATATTGAATTGAAGAGTTAGTATCTGTCCAACCCTTTGTCTCTTTCTTAATTACTTGAATTTTTTTGTCCAAGAAATCAGCTTTAAGCCTGTTGTATGTGTCAGAATGACCACCTTTATCAATGATTAGTGGTTGTTTTTGTCCTTCAACAAATAAGACAAATATACTATTTTCGTCATTGTAGAATAAATTAACTTCATTCATTGGGAGAACTCTGTCAATTCTATCGGCAGTCTTATAATCTTGATACATTGGTGCAGTCACATTCCAATAACTTAAAGCCACTATAATCAGTGGAATACCAAAGAGTGAAAATATACTTATGTCGGCTTTTCTATCATTCCATCTTTCACTATCAACACGATTATTTTCAGCAATACCGACTACAACTAAATGAACTGAAATCGCTATAATAGAAACGGCTGCTTGGATACCCCAAGTTCCTTCAAGTGCCAATACAAATGTGGCAAAAATACCCCATACTATTAATGTTAGCCAATATTTTTTATCCGTAATAAGACTACCGATCCACTTGCCAACATCCATATTCCACATTGATTTGTTTTCTTTATTACTTTTGATATTCATAGTTATCCTTAAATAAACTTCTCTGGGAATCTCTCCAAAGCAGTTTCGTAAGCGTT
>QMNM01000077.1 GCA_003647765.1 Candidatus Cloacimonadota bacterium | reverse complement strand
GTTGAAAAGAAAATAGTGAAAATATCTTGTCAAGGAATGAATTGATTTATATATTTTTATTTATATTGCCTTATAAATTACTATAAAGGGAAGGGCAACAACGAGAACTGTAAGTCCAATGTCTAACCAAAATGGTTTTGTCTTTAATGAAACTTTACTTCCAATTCTTGCACCAATCACTGATCCTATAAGTACGAATAAGGCTGGAACCCAGGTTATGTTTCCACGATGCCAGTATATTGGTATAGCGCCAAATGCAGTAAAAATTGATACAGTTAATGAAGTGGCTATTGCTTGATGAGTATTAAGGCCAAGACTTTTAAAAAGGGCTGGAAAGATTTGACCGCCACTGCCACCCCTTAAACCGGTTATAAAACTTACAAAAAAAGAAGAACTAAAAATATTTTTCTTAGTAGGTTTAACCTTTTGAATAAGCTTTGGTACAATCTTACTTGAATGAATGCCAAACGCTACTATAAAACAAAGTGTGACAAAGATGATTGCCAGGGCTAGTGTCGGAATAAATCCGACAGAAACTGCCCCTATTATTTCTCCTAAGACACCCCCGACAATTGCATAAATTACTATCTTTTTAGCGATATTCTTTCTTTGACTAATTGCACCTACTAATGATGAAAAAGGGATAACAAAAAAATTAATTCCGAAAGCACTTAATAAAGGTAAACCTGCAAGGTTAAGCAAAGGTATTCTTACAGTTCCTCCGCCAATTCCGAACATACCGCTCATAAAACCTGCGAAAAGTCCTATGCAAAGATAAATTAGAATTTGTATTATCATTGTCATGATATCCACATTTATATTAGATTTTGTCCTTTAAATTTTTTGTCCCTATTTCCATATAACAACAAAGCTCACCTGCCACTATTGAGCGCAGCAGAAAAATGCCAGATAGAACGATTTGTTATGTGTTCTTTTCATTTTACTTATTGAAGTATTCTCTTTGAATCACTGACTGGGAAATTTTATTACTAGGCCCATCTCCTCTGGAAACATTGACAGATACTTTGCCTTCAAGTGCCTGAAATATTTCTGATACATCATTATGTGTAAAACCAGGGCAAAGAATAATAGCATCTATCTTCTCTTTTTTATAGATACTTTTAGATACTTTTATTGCTTCGTTTTGATTTTTTACCACAACTGTAAAAAGTTTATACTTACCTGTATCAATAGTATTGTTATGTTTTTCATAATCTGCATCAGGCGCATGTGCAAGAAATAATGCCTTAAAAGCCATTATTTACCTCCTATAACTCCTTAATTTATATTGCTATTTCGCTTAAAATAGTATATAAATTCATTTTTCTTATTATTCCATATTAGAAAACAAAGTTATGTTCATATATACTTTCTACACATAACGGCTCTGCGCATAACCTGCATATGTCCGTATAATACTCGTGAATTCCAGTTAGGTAATGGCAAATAACTAAATTTCCTATAAACTACATTGACTTATAAATGCTTAATTAATACTATATTATAATCAAGAAAACTAGAACCAAATTCCGTTTTCTATAAATTTGTTGTCAACAAACATTTGAAAAAGTTGCAAGTAGATGAACTCATTCACACGAACTAGGATTAGGCTGTCGCAGCTTTAATTTCTTAAAATGCAATACATTATGAGTTTTTATAATATCTGCTTAATGAACCATCAGCTTTTGACATTCTTTTTGTAATGGACAAGTATTACATTTAGGCCGCTTATTACAATTCTCTTTTGCTAATCTTACTAATAAAGCATGATATTCATTATAAATCATAGGGTCTTTTTTTAGATATTTATGGAACATTGCTTGTGCATTAGCATATTTGATATTTAATTTCCATACGCCAAGCCGATAGAAAATCCGTCTTGTATAAGCATCTATTACAAAATAAGGCAAATTGTAAGCATAAAGCAAAATAGAATCAGCTGTTTCCTCGCCTATGCCTTTAATATCCAATAATCGTTCACGAAAATCCTGTGGTATGTCTTCCCTAATATTATTAACAAAGAAGTATGCTACTTTTTGTAATCTCTCTGCTTTTTGATTGTAAAATCCAGCTGGCCTTATTTTATCAATGAGTTCTTGTTTGGGCATTCTGATAATTTTCTCCAAGGAGAGAGAATGAGTCCTGTTTAAATTTCGTAAAGCACGTTCCACATTACGCCAGTTCGTGTTTTGTGTTAGAATAGCACCAATTATGACTTCATCTTTACTATCACCTGGCCACCAGTGTTGCTCTCCAAAATAGCAAAGAAGAAGATTATAAATTCTGAGTATTTTATGCTTTATCATTATTAGTTACAATTCACACAAAGAAACACCAAAAATATAGAACTCAAATTAGAGTGCTTATTTCAGTGAAAAATATTTGGTAGTCCCCCAGAAGTAGTGGTGAATGATTTATTAACTAAAGCATCTCAAATTGAATACAACCACTTAATACAGGACTAGCGTGAAACCCGACTCGAGTTCAAAGAACCCGAGTCGAGTTTCTGTGAAAAAAATCCCGTAGGGATGAAATAATTATAGCAATAATTACAGATGCAAATCATAGCTCCGTAGGAGCGATATAAATGGCTTTAACTACATTAGAAATTTGGATTTTGATATTTTATTAGACATTTGTAATTAGTTATTTTTAATTCCTTAGATAGTCCTTTTATCTAACTGGGTTCACCCCGTGAAATATAAGTATATGAAAAAACATGAACTTATACAGGACTACCAAATTTTTTAGTGTAAGGACTATCTTAATTTTGTTATAAGATGCTCTAATGCTAAAATATACGAATTGAATCCGAAACCTGAAATTACACCAATACAAGCACCAGCTATAACTAATTTTTTCCGAAACTCCTCACGAGAGAATACATTTGATAAATGCACTTCAATTGTTGGTATATCAATTCCTTTTATGCAATCATAAATAGCAATGCTTGTGTTAGAATAGCCAGCAGGATTGATTATTATCCCATCTGCCCAATTAGCATTAGATTGAATACAATCTATAATTTCACCTTCACTGTTGAATTGATAAAAACGCAATTCAACATTTTTACACTTTATCCAATCTTTTATATATTTCTCTAATTCTTGAATGGTCTGTTTGCCATATATGCCTATCTCTCTTGTACCAAGTAAATTAAGATTCGGTCCATTTATTACTAAAATACGCATCTTTTAACCTTGTTTTAGAATTCTACAAAAAGTTTATTTCTAATCTCATTTAGTTCATTCAGTTTCTTATCATTATCTTTATAAAATTCTTCTAATGTTCTTAATGAAAAATTTATTTTATCCTGTTTTTCTTTAATTATTGCATTTTTACTTTGCATCAGATTTTTCTCTGTCTTTTGCACAATTTTTTGTAAATATTTCTCTATATAGTTTGCTGTTTGTTCTTTATTGCCGAGGATATGATAAATCTCAGCCATCTTGAAATATACTTCTGGATAATCATTTAATTGTAATTCTTTTTCATATTCTGTAAGTGCTTTTTTATAATCCTTTTGATGTTTGTAAATAAATCCTTTCCAGTAATGTGCCTGTGGATAATAAGGTGAAACTTCAAGTAATTTATCAAAAAAATAGAGAGCTTTATTGTAATTCTTAATAAAATAATACGCATAACCAAGATGATAAAGAATTGATGAATTATTAGGAAGATATTGCAACCCAGTTTCTGCGTATTGAATGGATAATTTCAAGTTTTTCCTCTGAAATTCTTGCTTTGATTTTGTATAATAATCCATTGCTTTGATTGTCAGATAATTTTGTGAAAGTAATAGGATGAATATAGGAATAACAAATAGTATCAGATACTTCTTATTGTTTTTGGTTTTATAGTATTTTTTGAATGTTCTATCTTTATAATCCATAGAAATAAAGCCAGCAAAAATCCAGAAATAGACATTTATCGCTGATTGTCTCATTGTAATTGTAAAAAGATTATGTATAATCAACAAAGAAAATGATAAGAATGAAGCTAGTAAAAAATATTTTGCTTCACCAGATAAATGTTTAAGTTTTTTGAAGAACAAATATACTATGCCAATTAAAATCAGAATGAAAATGGTTAATCCAATCATGCCTGTTTCTGCCCAGATTTCCAAAAATTCATTATGCGGATGTGAGATAATATCTTCCTGTCCAACTAATTTGTAATCATTTTGCCGGTATTTAGGATAATAAGCCGCAAATGTGCCTAATCCAGTTCCAATCCAGAGATTGTCTTTTATATAATCATAAGTGCTAATGTAAATTCTCTCACGAAAAATTACTGTATTTGAGCGAACTTTTGTAAAGCCATAATATATTCCAACAACAATTATAAAAAACGAAATCCCAAAAATGATAAGATACTTGAATTTTCTTCTTGCTATAATCAACACAAGCCCTGTCAGAAAACAGACGATTATTAGTGATAATAATGCACCACGCGATTGAGTTAATAATAAAATAATTATTGCAATAACAAACATTCCTATAAAGTAGACATTTTCCCATTTCTTTTGACTAATTTTCCATTTGTATAAAATGAACGGCAAAATAATTAGTAGATAACTGCCATAGAAATTAGGATTTCCCCAGTTAAGAAATAAACGGGCGAAACTTTTACCACTGCTTTTCTGTAAAAAATATCCAGGGATGATGGAAATTAAAAAACTAAAAATCAAGCTGTTAGCAAATAATTTTCTGTCTATATCCTTAATATTTAATTGTGAAAGAATTAGGAATAATACAGTAAACGGTAATAGATAACTTAGTATATCTAATGAATAGAATGATAAGTGATTTGCTAATCCATTGATAATACAGTAAGCAACATAAGATATTATAATAATTAGTACATTCGGATTTCTTTTTTTTAAATAGTATTTTTTGGATACGATAAAAAGAATTGTAATAAAAAATATTGATATTTGTAGGAATAGTAATTTATAAGGGAAAAATAATGCTTTTTGTGTGGTAATAATCAATGGATTTAAGAATATTGTAATGGCAATAAGATAAGGTAATGGGGAAATAAGTGTCTTTTTAATTTCTAGCATAGATATTCTGAGGTTTCTGTTAATATAATGACTCTGTTTTTTGGAAAAAAGAATGGAACATGGATTACACAGATAACACTAATTCACACGAATAAAAAATTTGAGCCAGCTCTAAAAACCCCTGAATGGGTTAAAATTAGGTTGTTTTTACATTTTATCCACAGTTAAAACCGTGGGCTAATCTAATCCTATAAAAGATAGTGAGTTAGCCCACAACTTTAGTTGTAGTAATATAGAATACATTCAGCTATTTACCGCCTGTATTTCTTATGAAGTTAAGCAAACTGTAGAAAAATTTTATATCCTTTATAAGTAGAATATAAATCAGCTTTACTTGCAATTTCATAAGGAGAATGCATAGCAAGTATAGGTGGTCCACAATCAATGACACTTGCTCCATATAAAGCCATAAATTGAGCTATTGTTCCACCACCGCCTTCATCAACTTTACCTAATTCACCTGTTTGCCAGTTGACACTATATTTATTAAATAATGCACGGATTTCTCCAACAAATTCAGCATTAGCATCATTTGAGCTAGACTTTCCTCTTGAACCTGTGAATTTTGTAAGACAAACACCAAATCCTATATGTGCGGCATTCTGTTTCTCGTGAACATTAACAAAGCAGGGATTTACTCCAGCATTTACATCACCAGAAAGAACCTTGCTATTCATTAGTGTTTTTGTTAATACATCGTAGCTATCCTTATTTGTTAGTTTTATCAAATCATAAATGAAGTCCTTTATAAATTGGGACTTTGCACCTGTATTACCTTCACTGCCAATCTCTTCTTTATCTGCTAAAAATACCACAGAAGTTCGCTTAGGATTATTCTGTCCTAATATTGCTTGTAAAGCACTGTAAGCACAGATTCTATCATCGTGTCCATAACCGCCAATCATACTTCTGTCTAATCCAACATCATTGACCTTAAAAGCAGGCACAATTTCCATTTCAGCACTGATTAAATCCTCTTCTTTAATGCCGTATTTTTCTTCTAATATAGTTAGAATGTTCAGCTTCACTTTATCCTTTACTTTCTCATCAGTAAAAGGAATTGAGCCAAATAATAGGCGTAGCTTTTCTGCTGGAATTGCTTCTGCAAGTTTCTTTGAATATTGCTCATTTTTGGCTAAGTGTGGCAATAAATCAGCAAAAGTGAACACTGGATCATCATGCTTTTCGCCAATCACTACTTCTACTTTTGAACCATCTTCTTTAATAACAATCCCGTGCAATGAAAGCGGAATTGACATCCATTGATACTTTTTAATTCCACCATAATAATGCGTATGCAATAAAGCAAGTTTGGTTTCCTTTTCTTCATATAATGGCTGTTGTTTCAAATCCACACGCGGAGAATCAATATGAGCAACTATAAGATTTACACCATTACTAATATCTTCCTTGCCCAAAACAGCAATAGCTACATTCTTATTGTGATTGATACGATAGAACTTATTATGATTTTCACCTTTTAATGTTAATGAATGAAACTCATTCTCTTCAAGAATAGCTTTTGTAATATTAACAACCTCTCTTTCTGTCTTCCCTTTATAAAGGAATTTTCTATACTCCTCTGCTAAATTAAATGCTTGCTTTTTTTCTTGCTCATCAGCAATTTCCCAAAAACATCTTCTCTTATAACCTAATCTCTTTTCTAATGTCTCACCCTTTGTCTTTTCTTCTTTTTGTTTCATTAATATTTCCTTTCTAATATTTTTACTCAATTTGTCCATAATTCTAAATTATTTGATTATCTCATACAAAGTCAAAAAACTATGTATCCATCAATTGAAGTGTCAAAAAAATCTTTTTAACAAATCAATGATAATTGTAAAACAGGTTTATAACTTCTTCTAT
>QMNM01000076.1 GCA_003647765.1 Candidatus Cloacimonadota bacterium | reverse complement strand
CTTAGTTTTAGCCACGAATAACACGAAGAAACACGAATAAATTTTTACCAAAACATTCTTAAAAACTACGAATGGCATACTGAAAAACGCTGACTGAAGACACTGAATAACACTGATAAAAAGTTAAAATTACTCCGTGTCCTTAAAAATCTTACTCTGTGTCCTCTGCGTCTCTGTGGTAATATAGTTAGTTCGCGATTAAATAATGAGTTATGCAAAAGTAAAACGACCTTCCAAGGTCCTTGTTTGATGAGGAAAACAATATGACTAAACTATCTTTGATAATAAAGAATGCTAAACAACTATTGACTTTGCAATCTGATAAAAAAGGGCCAAGAATTGGTGAAGAAATGCAACATTTGGGGATTATTGAACATGGAGCAGTTGCTATTGATAAAGCGATAATTGTTGATGTAGGGAAAACAGATGAAATTCTAAATAAATATACATCAGAGAACATTATTGATGCTAATGGAAAAATTGTAATGCCTGGCTTTGTTGACCCGCATACTCATCCAATATTTGTTCAGACACGAGAAAATGAACTTGAAATGAGAATCAAAGGCAAATCATATAAAGAGATTTCGCAATCTGGTGGTGGCATCCGTTCAAGTATAAATGCTGTAAGGAAAGCATCTCTGGAAGAATTAGTTACATTGGCAGAAAAGCGGATAAATAAAATGCTTCAGCAAGGCACAACAACTATGGAAGCGAAAAGTGGCTACGGTCTCTCCACTGATAGCGAAATAAAAATGCTTAGGGCAATTGAAATATTGAATGAAAAGTCAGATATGGATATTGTGCCAACTTTTTTAGGAGCTCACGAATTCCCAGAAGAATATAAAGATAATAAAGATAAGTATATCCGTATTTTAGTTGATGAAATGCTACCAGAAGTGAAAAGACAAGGTTTGTCTAAATATTGTGATATTTTTTGTGAATCGTATGTTTATAACATAGATCAGTCCAGATACATTTTAGGTAAGGCAAAGGAAATGGGTTTCAGGATTAGAATGCATGCTGATGAATTAGAGCCAACAGGTGGAGCAGAGCTATCAGCAGAAATTGGTGCCATCACTGCTGACCATCTCGGTGCCACATCAGATAAAGGTATCCAAGCAATGAAACGAGCAGGTGTTGTCCCAATTTTACTTCCAGGCACGACTTTCAGTTTAGGATTAGACCATTATGCTCGAGCAAGAGATATGATAAACGCAGGTCTTGCTGTTACATTAGCCACTGACTACAATCCAGGCTCCTGCAATTGTGATTCTATGCAATTTATTATCAGTTTAGCTTGTATTCAAATGAGAATGCTTCCAGCAGAAGCAATTGCTGCTTCCACAATAAATGGTGCATATTCATTAGAACTTGCAGATAAAATCGGCTCTATTGAAAAAACAAAACAAGCGGATATTGTGATAATGAATATACCTTCTTATCAGTACATACCATATCATTTAGGTAGCAACTGCGTAGATATGGTTATCAAAAAAGGTAAAACTGTGTTTAGAAATGATAATAATTTGGAATTGATAACAAGAGTTCAGGAGTAGAACGACCTTGAAAGGTCGTTTAAATAAGAAGACAAAATGTAGAAGGCTGATGCTGTCAAATAAGAATATTTTGTTAGAAATTTATACCTGCTTCTTTGTGCTCTTCATGGCTAAAGTACTATATCGCCACAAAGACACAGAGGGCACAGAGAGGAATTTATGGACACAGAGAGAGAAATAATCGGTGAATTCGTGGCTAAAGAAATCCAATGTCTGATATCTTTTTGTGTTGTTTCGTGTTTTTTTGTGGCTAAAATTTGATAGTATTATAAAATTATAGAGAGGAAAATATGGATTTTAATTTATCAGAAGATCAAAAGTTAATTAGAGATATGTCGCGAGAATTCGCAGAAAAGGAATTGAAGGACTATGCTGTAGAAATTGATGAAAAACGAGAATTTCCAAAGAATGTTCTTAAAAAAATGAGCCAACTTGGATTGCTCGGTTTGGCGATTCCAGAAAAATTCTCTGGCAATGAGATGGATATACTTAGTATTGTAATTGCTATTGAGGAGATTGCTAAAGTATGTGCCTCAACTGCTGTTATATGTGCTATTCATAATTTAGTAGTTTCTTATGCGATTTCTCAATTCGGAACAGAGGAACAGAAAAGGAAACATTTGCCAAAATTAGCACAAGGAAAGGAAATATCTGGTATCAGTTTGATGGAACCAGATGCAGAATCACTGATTACAGATTTAGATTTAATCACTAGTCAACAAGGTGAGAAGTATATTTTGAATGGCAAAAAACGGCTTATGCTTGGTGGGAATACTGCGGATTTATTTCTTGTATTTGCAAAAGATGAGCAAAGCAAAATTAAGATATTTCTCATAGAAAAAGGAATGGATGGATTTATCTTTGATAAAGAAGAGAATACATTAGGACTTCGTGGTATTAAGAGTTGTGAACTTAGCTTTGAGAAATGTCAAATTCCAAAAGAGAATCTTCTTGGTAAGGATATGGAGCAGACACTTTATCTTAAAAAGATTTCAGATATGGGAAAGATTGCAATTTCAGCAGTAGCAATAGGAATTGCTCAATCTGCTTTGGATATGAGCATTGAATACTCTTTGCAAAGGAGACAGTTTGGTAAAACAATTGCAGAATTTCAGGCAATACAATGGATGTTAGCACAAATGGAATCTGATATTACAGGAGCAAGAAGCACTTTATATTATGCAGTAGCTTTGAAAGGTGAATCTAAGTCCACTGGAAAAGAATGTGCTATCGCTAAATTGACCTCTGCACAAGTGGCTGTTAAAACAACAATAAATGCCATTCAAGTGCGTGGTGGATATGGATATATGAAGGATTTTCCTTTGGAAAGAATGTTTCGTGATGCTAAATCTATGGAATTCATAATGGGAACATTGCAAACGCAAAAGGATATTATTGCAGAAAAATTATTAAAGAGCTAAACATTTTAATTCGCGAATTTGTGGCTTTATAATAGCATAAAGAACTAAATAAATTCGGATTAGCGGTTATTAGCTATGCAATGAATTTGTTTAAATTTTACATACTAAAAGCGAGTTATATCGCAGATAAAATCAGAGTAGAACAACCTTCCAATGTCGTTTTGCATAGACAATGAACCCTATGTTAGTTCAGTAGTAAATTTTTATTTTTGGCTCTAAAAAAAATCCCTCTTTTTAAGATTTCACTCTCAATAACATCATTTTCCAATAAAGATTGGATATACTTATTAATCTCGTTTATATGAAGTCCTAATGTATTGGCAAGATCTTCGGCAGTACAGGGCCTTCTTTTTAATGTAGAAATGATTAAATCAGCTATATCTTTGTGATAACTTTTTATATTTTTTCTTGATTGAAAATTAGCAATAATCTCTACTGGCAATGGCTTGAAAAAATTAGCTATTCTCTCTAATTCCTCTTTGCTAGATGGCCTTACCCAGGCACTTGTTCCTGGCCTATCCAATGTATTTAACTGTATCTTATCAGAATTTATTTCAGTTAATGCCTTTTTCAGAAATGTCAATTCTGAGTCAGTATCGTTTAATCCTGGAACAATAAATACTTCCAAGTAAATTTGTCCAGAGAATTCCATTCTTGTTTTGATTAATCCATAAATAATCTCTTGAATATTTAAACCTGGGAACGGTCTATTTAATCTTTTAAATACTGATTGTGTAACAGCATCCAAAGATGGCATTATTAAATCAGCATTTATTATCGCATTTCTTACATTACTTTCAGAAAGAAGTGTGCCATTTGTTAATACAGCAATTTTGTATTGTGAATATTTTGTCTTTATAAATTTTATTACTTCACCAATTCCATTATGTAAAGTTGGTTCGCCAGAACCAGAAAAGGTTATAAAATCCAATTCTGGCTCTCTTTTTAAAAAATCATCCAATTCTTCAAATATTTTATCTAATGGTACATATTCTTGTCTTTTTATAGTTAAATTAGTAGTTGCTCCACATTCGCAGTACACACAGTTAAGTGAACAGGTTTTGAAAGGTATAAGGTCTATTCCAAGAGAAATTCCTAATCTTCTTGAAGGCACTGGGCCAAATATGTATTTATATTCCATTTATACACTCCATCCATTATTATCTATTTCTTGGTATTAGAAAATTAAATTCTTTTCTGTGTTCTCTGGGGTTAATAAAAGATTGAAAGATTAAAAAGATTGAAAGATTCATAAAGATTTATAAAGATTCATAAAGATTGAAAGATTATTTGGTATGAAATTATTTCACAAACTCACCAGCAATCATTACTTTATCTATATTCTCTTTTCCACCTTGATAACTAAGGTAAGATAAAATACTGTGTTCATTGCTTGTATCAATATAATCTGGTAATTTAAGTAGAACTAAATCTGCTATTTTACCAACTTCTATACTACCAATTTTATTTGCTAATGATAGACATTTTGCTCCACCTAATGTAGCATAATAAAAAGCAATTTCTGGCGAAATATCAATCTCCTTTTGAGTATAGTTCATCATCTTCATTATATAAAAAATAGAAAAATTTGTACCTGCACCAATATCACTGCCTAATCCAAATAATAATCCATAATTTACAATCTTTTGATAAGGGAAACTGCCAGTTTTTAAGAAAAAATTTGCATCTGGACAATGGGCAATTTTTACATCATACTTTTGTAAAATTCGGAATTCTTCTTCTGATAAGTGTAATGTATGTCCAACTATGGTCTTTGCTGTTAATATTTCAGAATGTTCATAAATAGAAGTATAGTTTGGATATTTAGGGAATAATCTTTTAACAGTTTGAATCTCTGATTTATCCTCAGATAGATGAGTTTGTACATAGACACCATCAGGCAACCTGTGAATAAATTTGCCAATATTCTTCATTAAGTTCATTGAGCAACAAATAGCAAAACGAGGCGAGAATATATAATATAATCTATCATTATAACCATTCCATTTTTCGTATAGTTCAATACTTTCTGCAATTGATGTATCAGTATTCTCTTTTAGAAAATATGGGCAATTTTGGTCCATCATCATTTTCCCGATAAAAACTCGGTTGCCTAATCTTTTTGCAGTTTGAAAAGCAATATCTGTTGCATCCTTATGTATGGATGAATATACTACTGCTGTTGTAGTGCCGTGTTTTAGCAAATTAGCAAAAAATTTCTCACTTACGCTTTTTGCATATTCGTTATTAGCAAATTTCCTCTCTTCATCAAATATATAATTATTTAACCATTTCAATAAATCATTGCAATGCTGACCAATTGAGTATAATTGTGGAAAGTGAATATGAATGTCAATCAAGCCAGGAATTATGATTTGTGAGGAAAAATCGTACACAAGCTCATTTTTGCTTTTCAATAGATTATCAGTTATATTCTCAATTTGTCCAGATTCATCAATAATTAAATACTTATCTCTGAGCAAAATTGCTTTGTCTGAGGATAAAGGAGTTAGAAAATTGCTTTTGATAATTTTTCTTTGCATCATTACGAATAGTAATAAATTTTCTTTATATCTGAATGGAATTGCCCCAGAGACACGGATGTCACAGAGGAATTTTTAACTCATATATTTTTCAATTTTTCAAATTAAGTTAGGATTCTATTTTTTTAGAGGTAAATAAAATTTTTATCATTACCTTTTCTATTTTTTTCTTGGTTGCTTGTTTGATAGTTAATTCATATCCATCAATAACAAATTTTTCATTTACTTTTGGAATTCTGGCGATTTTGTTAATAATCAATCCTGCAACAGTTTCATATTCATCTTTTTTAGGCAATTTAAAACCATAGTTATCATTAAGATAATCAATTTCAACTTCTCCGAACACCATATAAGTATTTTCAGTAATTTTTTGAATCTCTATTTCAGATTCATCATATTCATCTTCTATTTCGCCGACAAGTTCTTCCAATAAATCTTCAATTGTTACTAATCCTGCTGTGCCGCCATATTCATCAACAACTATGACAAGAGGAGTTTTTTTGATTCGCATCCTTTTTAGTAAGATGCTTGCTTTCATACTTTCTGGAACGAAATGAACTTTTCTTTTATATTTAGCAACTTTTTCGTCATTACTTTCTGCTTTTAATAAATCATAAATAATAAGCACACCTTCTATATGGTCAATATCTTTTGAGTATACTGGAAAACGAGTGAGTCCTTCTTTTTTAGAAAGCTCAATTACACTTTGAATAGTGTCGTCTTCCTGAACTGCGATAATATCAGTTCTTGGAGTCATTACATTTTTCGCACTTAATTCCCGAAAAGTCAGGACTTCATGTATCATTTCCTGCTCGCTTTTCTCTACTTCACCTTCTTTTTCTGCCTCTGATATTAAAAAAACTATATCATCTTTAGTAAATAATGTCTTTTTTGTGTGCTTTATACCAAAGATTCCTAATAATAGATAATTCACTTTACTTAACGCTTTTATCAACGGATAAAATAGTATATTAAAAAATTTTAATACAGGTAATAATTTGGGAATCAAATATTCAGAATGATCACGAAAAAGTGTCTTTGGAATGATTTCAGCAAAGATTAATAATATTCCTGAAATAATAAGAGTAGAAGCTATCTCGGATAGTCCTAACTTTCTATATTTTATTACAAGTGCAGTAAAAACAGAAGCCACTATTACTAAAGAGATATTCGTGCCAATTAAAGTAGTGCCTAATACTTTATCTGGATTATTGACAAAATCAAGTAAATATTTGGTTTTAGAATTTGTATTGGCTTTTTTTTCCAAAGATAATTTGTTAATAGATATTAGACCTGTTTCACAACCAGAAAAAAAGAATGATAAAATAATAAATACTATAATTATAATAATTGAAAGTATCATTGTATATGTTCACCTTTTTCTTTAAAAGAGATTAAACGCGAACCAAACGCTAACTTTACAAACTCATCGCAAAAAATTTAATTTATAAAAATGTTTG
>QMNM01000075.1 GCA_003647765.1 Candidatus Cloacimonadota bacterium | reverse complement strand
TAGATTTGGTATTATGCAACTGATAAATAACATTAAAAGAAATACTCTCTTCAATTTATTTCCCTCCATTTTATATTCAGTAAACTCTTATGATTCTGTATGCTCTCTGTTCCAAGTGAATTTAGGTTTAATAAGATCTTTATGACAATAGGATACTGTACATTGAAAACAGCGAATACAATCAGGAGAGTTATATTCTTTAGCAATATCTAATTCCATTGGACATGCTCTATTACATAATTCACAGTTTGTGCATTTTTTTTCATTCAGTTCCAAATGTAAGAAACTAATCTTATTAAACAGACCATAAATCAATTCCAGTTATATATGGCTTGCCAATCATTTGGTCAGTGGGATTTCAGCAATGAGTGCAGAGTTTTGAAAACCGCGGTACAATTTGGTCAACCAACAGACCAAAAATCAAGGACAATTACAGCATCAGTAAAATCATATAAAGATACAGGATTGCCCTGATCATCGTTTAATGTAAAGTTATCAACTAAATCACCTACCTGATAAGTAGCCAATAATGGTGAAATAATACATAAAATCAGCATTAGCAAGATAAATCTTTTAAGTTTCATTATTAAACACCTTTCTAAATCCTTTATTGTTAGTAATCAAAAAGAAAGAATTATATCTCCAATGTCAAATTTTTGAGTGTGTGATCATATTAACAGAAGACAGAAGACAGAAGACAGGAGTCAGGAGACAGAATATTGAGAATTCCAATTATATATTCTATTTACTAATGCCAACAGTAACTTTACGAAATCTGGATGGAGCTGCACCGTGAGATATTTCTGCTGTTTGTCCTGGCTGTCCTTTTCCACAATTAGGAACTCCCCATAGTATCCATTCATCTTTTCCACAGATGGCATCGCAACTTTGCCAAAATTCTGGTGTAATGCCCTGATATGTAGGATTTTTGATAATACGAACTTTTTTACCATTTTTGATTTCCCAACCAATTTCTGTAGTAAATTGGAAATTCAATCTTTTTTGGTCAATGCTCCAACTCTTATTTGTCTCAATGTAAATGCCATCTTTAGTATCGTTAATCAATTCATCAAGAGAGCCCTGTCTCGGCATTAAGGACATATTTATCATTCGTATCATTGGTATATTATTATATCCATCTGCGCGATTACAAGCACGACTTCGCTCATCTCCGACAATATGGGCTAATTCTCTATTAGTAAGGTAATGCTTATATAAGCCATTTTGTATAATATGGTATCGTTGAGCTCTGACTCCATCATCATCATAACCAAAAGTTGCTAATCCAGTGGGAACAGTAGCGTCTGCAACTACATTTACAATAGGAGAAGCATAATGGAAATTTTTGTATAAATCAGTAGTGATAAAGCTAGTACCAGCGTAATTTGCTTCCATTCCTATAACTCTATCTAATTCAGATGGATGGCCTATGGACTCGTGTATTTGCAATGCTAATTGATCACTGCCTATTATCACATCTTTTTTCCCATTTGGACAATCTGGAGCAGATAAAAGAGCAATTGCCTCTTCTCGCACTCTCTCAGCATTTTCTACTAATGGAGTTGATAATATCAATTCATAGCCCATTTGCTTAAATTGTCCGCCGTGAGAAGAAGGATAAGAACGAACTTGCACTTCTGAGCCCTCAACAGCAGTAGCAGTATAACCAGTACCGGACCTGAGTAAATCTTGCTCTATAAATGTGCCTTCTGAATTTGCTAACCATTGATGCTCATTCCAGAAACTCATTAAGCATACAGCTGATTTAATTTTCTCATCTTTCCGCAAAATCTTATCTATCTTATAAAGCAAATTGAGTTTCTCTTCAACAGATATCTTAAATGGATTTATAAGATATGGTGAAGTCCATAAGTCCTGATGAACAGGTTCATTCGCTAAAATGATACCACTCTTACGCAATGTTGCTGATGCCTTAGCAATATTAACTGCTTTTATAGCAGTTCTTCTTATCTCATTTTTTGTTACATAAGGACTTGAAGCAAATCCCCAGGATCCATTAACAATCACTCTTATCCCATAACCAAGAATGGAAGATTTATTCAAATAATTTATATCTCCATTCTTTGTAGAGATATTCTCTGTCTTTGATTCAATAATTCTAATATCAGCATAAGATGCACCATTGGATACTGCTGTATCAATGGCTAATTGCGTTAATTCTCTCATTATTCCTCCTACATATAACTCCTTAAACATTAGAAGCCCCACTGCATAGTTCTCCTGCATAATGCAATTGGCTCTATCGCCTTAAATTGTGAGATTAACTTTTTCTGAAAATATAGCAGTTAGTTAAATGTCTGACTGTGTTTCAAGTTAAGAAGTGTGATATTTCATATTTGCAGATTTTATCTATTCGTCTTTGGTGTCTTCCTTTATCAAAATTTGCTGTTAGCCAAATATCAATAATTTCTTTTGCACTTTTAGGGTCAAGATATTTTCCAGCTAATACTAATACATTTGCATTATTATGTCTGCGCGATAATTCTGCAATTTCACCGCAATAGCAAAGTGCTGCACGAATCCCCTTAACTTTATTAGCCACAATACTCATTCCAATACCTGTACCACAAATAACAATTCCTCTATCACATATTCCATTAGCAACACATTCAGCCGCAGGAAAACCAAACTCAGGATAATCTACTGCGTCTTCTCCATTTGTACCAAAGTCCTTAACTACATATTTATATCTGAGGTATTTTTTGATTTCTTCTTTTAATTTATATCCAGCATGGTCAGAAGCAATTGCTATTTTCATTATTATTTTCGCTTTCTTATTTTAATGCTCTTCGCTCTACGCCCTACGAAAGCAGCGCTCCTAGAAGAATTGAATAAAATTTTGATTCATCACTATCAGCACGAGAAGTTAAAATACAAGGCACATTTGCACCTGTAACTATAGCTGCTAGACTTGCACCTCCTAAGTGAGAAAGAGTTTTATATGCTATATTTCCAGCATTGATGTCAGGAAAGATAAAAATATCAGCATCGCCTGCTACTTCACTTTTAATGCCTTTTATTTTGACACTTTCTTTAGATATAGCCAAATCCATTGCCAAAGGTCCATCCACAAGCACCCCTTTTAATTGTCCTCTCTGCTGCATTTTAGAAATTATAGCTGCGTCAATAGTAGCAGGTAGTTTAGAAGTAACCTTTTCTACTGCGGCTAAAATTGCTGCTTTGGGCATCTCAATTCCTAATCTGTGAGCAATCCTTACTGTATATTGCAACATCTTAACTTTTTGACTTAAATCAGGATGTGGAATAACTGCTACATCTGCACAAAGCATTAACTTATGATAAGTAGGCACTTCCAATACAGTAGTATGAGAGATTATCTCGCCTGGACTAATCAGTCCTTTTTCCTTGTTTAGAATTACTCTTATATAATTAGCACTATTGCATAGACCTTTCATTAAAAAATCTGCTTCTTTATTTCTAACTATATTAACAGCAGTTTTTATAGCGTCTATCTCGTTCGGTTGATGAATAATCTCAAACTGTGAATAATCTACACCTTTTTCTTCTGCAACTTTTTTTATCTTTGTTTCATCACCTGTTATTTTTACATTGATAAAACCGTCTGCAACTGCTTCTCCTATTGCTTCAATAGTATGTGGATCTTGTCCATAAGCAACTGCTAATGTTCGTTTTTCTCTACTTTTTACTACACTTATAAGCTCATTCAAATGTCTGATTGGTTTCATAGAATTCCCCCTGATTTGTTACATTTAAATTATAATTTTTAAGAAATTTACTCAACAAAAACTTGGTTTAGGAAATATTTGTCAAATTATTCCTTGATAATTGCTTAAAAAATTACGATATTGTTGAGTCATATACTTCTAATGGACAAAGCAATTTTTAATTATTTGAAAAGAATTCTATTGTTCTTTTCAATCCTTCATTAAAATCTACTTCTACTTGATAATTTATCAGCTTCTTTGCTTTTTCAATGGAAGCATAAGAATGTTTCACATCTCCTGGCCGAGGTTCAGCAAACTTTGGCTTAATATTTTTGCCAAGTATATTATTGATTTTATCTATCAATTCTATAAGAGTGATTCTTATGCCAGTAGCAATGTTCATTACTTGTCCCACAGCATATTTAGAAAAACACGCTTTTATATTTGCACTTACATTATTTTCAACAAAAGTGAAATCCCTTGATTGTAAGCCATCACCATAAATAACAGGTTGTTCATTATGCAGTATAGCAGTTATAAATTTGGGAATTACAGCAGAGTATTGAGATGTAGGGTCTTGATTAGGTCCGAACACATTAAAATACCGTAAACATACAGTTTCCAAGCCATAGATGTTTGTAAAAATCTGGCAATATTTTTCTCCTGCATATTTTGTTAATGCGTAAGGAGATAGAGGATTTATTTTCATCTCACTATGTTTTGGTAATTCTTCTGTATCTCCATAAATAGATGATGATGAAGCATATATAACCCTTTTTATTTTCTCGTTTTTTGCCGCATCCAAAATATTAAGAGTTCCCATAATATTAACATCATTTGTAGTAATTGGGTCATTGACAGAGCGCGGCACTGATGGCAATGCTCCTTGATGCAATATGTAATCTATATCCTTAACTGCTGAACGAACAATATGATAGCTTCTTAAATCTCCTTCTATCAATTCTAAATGATTATCCGTTAAAAACGGAAGGATGTTCTCTCTTTTTCCAGTGGAAAAATTATCCAACACCCTTATATATTCTCCCATATTTAACAATCGTTTAACAATATTTGACCCAATAAAACCAGCTCCACCTGTAACTAAATAATTCATAATTGCTTCTCCTTCACTTATTCTATTTTATTTATTTGGGAATTTCTCTAATACCTTATCCACAATTTTTTCCATAGATTTCGCAGCAGGTAGTTTATTAAAATCATAAATAAATGGCCTGCCATTATCACTTGTATTTACAATATTTGTATCAATAGGGATTTCACCTAATATATCTACTTTTAGATCTATAGCAGCTTTTTTTGCTCCACCTTTTTTAAATAAATCTATATCCTTTCCACAATATGGACATTTGAAACCGGACATATTTTCTATTATTCCCAATATAGGCGTATCCAGTGCTTTAGCAAAATTGATAGTTTTACGAGCATCTAAAAATGCTACATCTTGTGGAGTAGATACAATAATTGCACCATCAACTTTTTTTAATAATTGTATAATAGAAAGTGGTTCATCGCCTGTTCCTGGTGGACAATCTATAATTAAATAATCAAGTGGCGGCCATTCAATATCAGAAAGAAATTGTTTAATTGCATGCATCTTCAAAGGACCACGCCAAATAATTGGCTGGTCTGGATTTTTTAACATTGAAGCAATTGTTAATGCATAAATATTCTCCACAACTTTAATAGGAGCTGGCCTTTTCCGTCCCACTGCTATTTGCATTACTTTGCCCTCAATACCTAACATTTTTGCCAATGATGGCCCGTGTATATCTATATCAAGAATCCCAACTTTTTTACCTCTTAATCCTAAACCATAGGCCAAATTAACAGCAACAGTGCTTTTACCAACTCCACCTTTGCCACTTAAAATTACAATCTTATACTTAATTCTGCTAATATTGTCTTTTAAATTTACTTCTCGCTCTCTTTCAATTCTCTCTTTTCTCTCTTTCTCTTCCTGAATTTGCATTAAATTCCTCCTTCTTCATTCAACTATTTTTTTGCTTAGAATTTTACTTCAAATAGGTTTCCTGAAAAATCCCTAACAAAATATAGTTCTTTTCCATCTTCCTTTATTATTATATTCACTTTTGCATTATTCTTATGGCATTTACTAATAAAGTCCGCTTTATTTTCTACTTGAATACAAATATGTTGAAAAGTTCGGAATGGTTTATAATTGGAGTTTACGAATATCTCAAAGTTTATATTTTCGTTTCCATACATAATAACATCCATTGCATCTGATATTCCGAATATTTTCTTACATAAATCTTTATTAAGCTTATATGAATATTTCATTTCCAATCCTAATATATTGCCATAAAATAAATTAGCATCATCTTTATTATTAGATTCAACTGCAATATGCTTGATTTCCATTAAATATTACCTCCTACTATTTCTTATTATGAGGTCTGCAAAATAGAGTTTTTCTGTCATTGCAAACCATGATTTATAAGCTATTTTATTGCCACTAATTATTTGACATATTCTCTGTTTCAAATAAATTCTCTGATGTAGAAAATCTGACTAACATCATAAAAATTTTGCAATTACAAAAAACGAGTAAACCACCTACACGCTAAGTCAAAAAAAGCGTTCTAAAGAGCCATATTCAAAGGACGCTTCAGCGTTCTTTTATTGACTTACCCAGTGAAATATAAAAATAGATTAGACCAAAGATGTAGAGATAAAGTAATTATTTCACTGGGTGAAGCCTCGGTGTTTACACTGTCGCAGCCTTAAATAATTTCTCAATAACATATTCATCTTCTAAAAATAATATATGATTTTCTTCAAATTCTTCTTGTGGAATATTTCCTTCACCAAATATTCCTTTGATATTATTGTATTTTGATACTGACAGAATAAAGGAATCTAATATTATTCTTTCTTTATTTTTGCTTTTAATACTCTTTTGTGCTTCTTTTAGATATTTATACAATTGTATTTTTTCATTGTTAAAGTTCCCAAGATTCCGTATTCCTTTTGGATCAATAAAAATTATGTATTGCCTGTTATTCTCTTTTATCCACATAATAAAATCAGGATAATAACCAGAAGTTTGAAAAAAGGATATTCCACTTATTGAAGGATTTCTTAAAAGGAATATTTCTTTATCCTTTAAGCTATTATTACTCACATAATTTCTTAACTTTTTAACAAATTTAGTTTCCCCTTTATTTAATTTTGCTGGTATGGATTTTATGTATTCCTTATATTCACTATAAACAACCAAAGGTGTATATAAATGTCTATCAAAATGAAGAGTTGGTATTTC
>QMNM01000074.1 GCA_003647765.1 Candidatus Cloacimonadota bacterium | reverse complement strand
TAGAGTATTCATATTCAACAAACCACCAATCTGCTCACTCATCTGGCACCAGTAATAATAATAACTTCTTTGCTCTTAATATATTTCAGACATTCATAATATAGATTTCTTTTAAGCACATTATCCTCTATTTATTAATTTTCTATAGAGATATTTATTGGATTTATCAAAGATATAGGCAAATTTTTTCATTTTCACAAATAAAAATTATTGGATATTTTTTATTTATAGAATAGAGATAATTTAATATTTCAATTAAAGTGTGGTATACTTCTTTCTATAGTCCTTTCAAGAATGGTGGAGAAGAAGGGATTTGAACCCTCGACCTTAGCAATGCGAATGCTATGCTCTCCCACTGAGCTACTTCCCCAAATTATAAGTTATAATAAAATAAAGAACTATTAATTTTTATCATAAGTGTTATGATTTTTTGTATGTCAAATTTTTTCTGTTTTAGCTCGGATTTTCCAGATACATACTGGAACTAGTTCGGAAAGGACTCTACAAAAACAATAAATTACATTCGGTACTTACTTAGTGTAATACTATAAAGATAGAACACAGATGACACGGATTATACAGATTTTCACAGATTTTTATTATAATATTTTTTATCCGTGTTATCAGTGTAATCCGCGTTCTATTTCTCCTCCCTTTTAAAACTCCGTAGGTCAATACACAAACACACTTAATCTTATAGAATCAGAGTTTTTCAGACTTATGTCAAGTATCAAGTTCAGTGGTAAGAATATTATTTTTTTGACAATTTTCTATACGAATTTGCAGTTATCTCCAAAAAAGTTTGACTAAATAGGAGTAATATACGAAAATGCAAAATATCAAAAGGATTCTAAATATTGCTCTTCCACCTCAACAATCTGCGTTTTTATGGGGACCAAGAAAAACAGGTAAAACGACCTATCTGAAAGCAAAGTTTCCTTGCAGTGTGGTCTATGATTTTCTTCAAACAGATCTGTTCTTTGAGTTCTCCAAAAAGCCCTCTCTATTGCGAGAACAATTGCTGGCAAAGAAAGATGATGTTTTGAACTATCCGATAATATTAGATGAAGTCCAGAAGATTCCTCAGATTTTAGATGAAGTGCATTGGTTGATAGAGAACATTGGATTGCGTTTTATACTGTGTGGTTCAAGCGCACGGAAACTTAAGCGAGGAAAAGCCAATTTACTTGGAGGACGAGCATGGCGTTATGAAATGTTCCCATTCGTTACTGCTGAACTGGAAAACTGGGATTTATTGAGAATTCTGAATCGCGGTATGATACCAGATCATTATCTACAGGAAAACTATAAGAAAACTTTGAGGTCTTATATTCAAGATTACTTAAAAGAAGAGGTTTTTGCTGAGGGATTGACTCGGAACATTCCAGCATTTTCCAGGTTCTTTGATGCTATGGGATACTCTCATGGTGAGCTTACTAACTACTCAAACATAGCGCGTGAGTGCGGAGTGGATTCAAAGACAGTAAAAGAGTATTACCAGATACTTGTTGACACACTTCTTGGAACAATGGTAGAGCCTTTCAAGAGAAGGCAAAATCGGCAAGTCATAAGCAGGATGGCAAAGTTCTATTTGTTTGATGTAGGAGTTGCAGGTGCAATAACAAAGCGACATCTGACGGAAGAGAAAGGTGAATTGTTCGGAAAAGCATTTGAACATTTCATATTTATGGAAATAGCAGCTTATAACTCTTACAACGAATTAGATTATGAAATCAATTTTTGGCGGACAAAGTCAGGTCTGGAAGTTGATTTTGTGCTTGGCAGTGGTGAAATTGCTATTGAAGTGAAGGGCAAGGATCATATAAATAAAAAGGATTTGCGACCTCTGAACGCCTTCATAGAAGAATATTCGCCGACTAAGGCTTTAGTTGTTTGTAACGAAAGAGAAGAGAGAATTCATAGGCAGATACGAATAATGCCATATAGAAGATTTCTTCGTGATTTGTGGGAAGGTAAAATTATATGATGATTTGATAAGAAAATTGGAACTGGCCAGATATATGGAGTAACATCCCAACTGCTATTAAGATAAGTAATTTTCATTTTGATTCTGTTGATTATATGATTACTCTTCTAATTGCTATAAAGGTCAGGTATCATTGCGAGAGTTCCGATTCTTATCTGGGTTCGCAATGACAATTTGGTGGGACTTGCAGTTTTTGACTTTTTAAAATGAACTTATCTATAAAAATATCTTCCTTTCGTTAAAAATTTGACATAATATCTACTAATTTTTTATTTGTCTTTAATAATATTCAGATGTTTTGTCTGAGAGCGTATTTTAAAAGATTTGTTGTTGAAAAAACCAGTTAATATATAGGGTATGAAAAAAATTATACCCGAGTGATTTAACAGATAGAGAGTGGGTCATTTTAGAGCATACCATCCGCCAAGCCAGGTGGACATCGCAGAGAAGTAGATATGCGAGAAATAGTCAATGGTATATTTTATGTTCTGCGAAGTGGCTATTCCTGGCGTATGCTCCCTCATGACTTCCCACTTGGTCAACAGTCTATGGCTACTTTAATAATTGGCGTAAAGATGGCATATAGGAAGAGATGAATGACGCACTGCGAGAAGCAGTGAGGATACAATCTGGACATCATACTGAACCAAGTGAAGCTATCATTTATGCAGCAATGGTTCGGTTGATGTTAAAACGGCTTGCTCAATATACTGTAAATGTCCTATAGAAACTTTTAAAACACCCTCTTAGTTGCAGGATTTGTGGCAAAATATAAAAAGAATATGAGGAAAAAATGAGTTTAGTAAAATTAAAAAATGTTAAGAAAATTTATCAAGTAGGTGAAGTTAAGGTATCTGCTTTGAAAGATATTAATCTTAATATTAACAAAGGTAAATTTATTTCATTTATCGGACCTTCAGGAAGCGGTAAGACTACACTATTGAATTTAATTGGCTGTTTGGATAAACCAACTAATGGTGAGATTTTCATCAATGATGTAAAAGTCAATCAATTGGGTAGAAAAGAATCAGCAAAGTTCAGAGGAGATAATATCGGTTTTATATTTCAAAATTTCAACCTTCTGCCAGTTCTGACAGTATTTGAAAATGTGGAATACCCTCTAATTATGGTGCATAGTGTTCCAAAAACCGAACGAAAGAAAAGAGTGCTTACTCTATTGGAAAAGGTTGGTATGTTAGACCAAAAAGATAAATATCCAAATCAGCTTTCCGGTGGACAAAAGCAAAGAGTGGCAGTTGCAAGGGCACTTGTAACCAATCCGAAGATAGTTCTGGCTGATGAACCTACAGCTAATCTGGATCATAAAACCGCTTACAGAGTCATAAAAACTATGCATATAATGAAGAACGAATTGGGAACAACCTTCATTTTTGCAACTCACGATCCTAAAGTAGTTGGCGAAGTTGAAACTATTTATACATTAGAAGATGGATTGGTCGTTGATAAAAAAATCCATAATGACAGGAAGGGAAACTAAAATGGGTAATATATTAAAAATCGCATTGCGTAATCTTTTTAGATATAAGCGCCGAACTCTTCTGACTGCTTCATTGATAGCTATTGGAGTTATTTTGGTAGTTGTTTTTGGAGGTATTGCTAATTCGTTCAAAAATAAAGTTATTGGTATTCTGACTAATTCCAACCTTGCTGACATACAAATTCACAAAAAAGGCTATATCAGCTCCATTGATAATCTGCCATTGGATTTGACCATAAGTGGCGAGGGTATAAATAAGATAGAGAATCTGCTGAAAGAGAATGAACAGATTAAAGCCTTTTCAAAGCGATTTAGGTTTGGTTCGGCAATTAGTAATTTTGTTCAGACGACTAATATTCGTTTGACTGCTGTCTATCCAGAAATGGAGAGTCAGACCTGTCCAGATTTGCCCAAAAGAATTAAAAACAGTAAAAATGAACCATCCAATTTTGTTAGACGAGGAGAACTTATTGTTCCGATTAATCTTGCACAAGGACTTGATCTAAAGGTCGGTTCCGATGTAGTATTGGTTGCCAATAATAAAGATGGTTCTGTAAATGGCATTACTTTACGAGTAAGTGGAATTTCCGAGAATATTTTAGGACCCACTGGAAAAGATGGTTATTTGCATTTAGACGATGCCAGGACATTACTACGAATCCCGACCAGTCAGAACGAAGTTACTGAAATAGCTATCAAACTCAATAATTTTGATAAACTGGATTATGTTTATAATCAATTGAAATCTGAATTGATGAAATTCAAAACCCAATCTGGCAAACCAATGTATGAGATAAGCACCTGGAAAGAACTTTCTCCTTTCGCCAGTATTGTTAGAATTATAGATTTATTGATTATTGTGGTTAAAATTGTGCTTATTTTTATTGTGCTTGTAAGCATTCTAAATGTAATGATTATGTCGGTATATGAAAGGGTCAGTGAAATAGGAACTATTGCATCAATCGGCACACCACCGGGAAAGATACTTTCATTATTTCTTGTAGAAGGATTCTCTCTTGGACTGATTAGTAGTATAGTAGGTAGTTTGTTAGGAATTGCTATTTTGTTTTTATTCAGTATTATCAAACTCAATTTCACTTTTGGTAGGATGGAACTCGCTCTATCGCCTGAAATCCAGTTAAGTGAAGTTATTTTTACAAGTTTGATAGTTATCATTATTTCGGTAGTGTCCAGTCTGCAACCAGCAATAAAAGCCTCAAAATTGGAGCCAGTTGATGCATTGCGACATGTATAAAGAGATGCCCACGAAAATCGCGAAATAAAGTTTTTGCATTTGTTTAATTTTGCCACAAAGGCACCAAGACACCAAGAAAAATAAATATAAATCTTTGCGTCTCTGCATCTTTGCAGTGAAATAAATGATAACCAAAAAGGTGGAAAATTATGTTACAAGTAAAAATGATGATTATATGGATAGTTATCCTGCTTATTTCAGTATCTACAGGATTTGCCCAGGATGCTAATGAGTTATTAAAATCTATTGACGAAAAACTTTTTCCAGAGTCCTTTGAAGCGTATCGTAAGTTGATTAATGAAGAGCCGGATGGCAAGAAGAAGGAATACATCTTCTACACGGTAAAGAAGGGCAATGATAAAATGGCTATGCTTTATCTTTCACCTGCAAGTGAAAAAGGGAGAGCCTCTCTGCGACTTGGTGATAATATGTGGCTATATATCCCCAATGTTGGAAAACCTATTAGAATTACCAGTCTGCAATCAGTTATTGGCGGTGTGTTCAACAATGCAGATATTATGCGATTGGATTTTCACTTTGAATATGATGCCACAATTCTGAAAAAAACAGAAACGGAATATATCCTGGATTTAAAAGCCAAAAGTAATACAGTGGCTTATGACAAATTAAAAATGTGGATTACAAAAAAGTCCTTGTTAGTTACTAAAATTGAATGTTATTCTGCCAGTGGTATGCTGATTAAGACATTGGAATTCAAAGAGATTAAGGATTTTGGGAATGGAATAGTTCGTCCTTCAATTATTGAGACACATAGTCCATTATATAAAGATTATCGTTCAATAATGATTTATTCTAAAATAAAAGTACGCAAGCTCCCTGATGAGGTATTTACATTAAATTATTTGCCAAAACTCGGAGATTTGCGATGAAATCTTTCCTGACAATCACACTATTAATATTTCAATGTATGGTTGTTTTTGCCGAAGATTATTCTTTTGATATTCCTGAGGAACCTGAAAAGAAACTTGAATGGAATGGCAATCTTGATGGTAAATATTTGGCATTTCACACCAGAAGGTCTTCTCCTTTTTATCAGCTTCAATTTTTTAATCAAGATGATATGTCTGGATATTTATCTCAATATCGGTTAGAGCTCTACTTGAATGCAGACTATCAGACCAAAGATATTGGCTTTCACCTGAAAACACATTCTAATTATTATAACGATTCAAAAGCCAGTTTTGACTTGTTTGAAGCTTATGGCGATATTAACCTGTCTTTGAACTCATTTATACAGGCTGGTAAAAAGATGTATAATTGGGGAAAGGGCTATGCGTTCAATCCGGTAGGATATGTCAATCCATTCAAGGACCCTGAAAATCCAGAACTTTCACAAGCAGGTCTATTGTCAGTGAATTTTGAGATGATAAAAAGCTTCAATACGAATATTTTGAAAACTTTTGCGATGACAGCGGTAATCATCCCACCCTCTGAAATCATCAATAATCAATATGCTGAAATAGAAAATACGGATATTGCGATAAAGAACTATTTTATGCTATGGGATATTGATATTGATATAATGCGTTATTTTAGTAAAGTAAATCCCTGTCGTTTTGGAGCGGACTTTTCCGCTAATCTCAGGCAAAATATAGAAATTCACGGTGAGTTGTCTTATTCTATGGATCATCCTAAAAACACTATTGTTAATAATAATCTTTTTAGCACTAAAGAGGATGGTTATACTTATCTATTTGGATTGCGTTATCTATTTCAATGGAATACTACAATTATCGCTGAATATTATCACAATGATATTGGATTGACTAAAACTGAATATACGAACTATATGGATTTTATCCAGAATAACATTGATAGTAATGATGAAGATGAGATAGATAAAGCATTGGGATATAGCCAGAAATATTTTAAGAACAGGACTTTGATGCAGAATTATCTTTATTTGAAGATTCAACATCCAGAACCTTTTAATTGGCTTTATTTTACACCGTATCTTTCTACGATTTATAATATGGCTGACAGAAGTTTTTTGCTTTCAATCTCACTGAGTTATAAGCCGATTACAAATTTTGAATTTATTGTTCGTCCCACATTTCTAACTGGAAATGACGGAACAGAATTTGGTAATAAACAGAATCAGCAAAAGTTGGAGCTATGGATGAGGATATTCTTTTAAGATAATGTGAGTTTGCCACTAAGTCCCAAGGGAAGAATATTGGATTTATACAATTCAGGTTGCGACGGTGTAAACACCGAGGCTGAGTCAATAAAAGAATGCTAAAGCGTTCTATAATATAGCGTTCTTTAGAATGCTTTCTTTGACTTAGCGTGTGGATTTATCCACTCGCACTTAGTTTAAACTTATAATAATAAAATTACTACACTGC
>QMNM01000073.1 GCA_003647765.1 Candidatus Cloacimonadota bacterium | reverse complement strand
GCGTAAGGCGTAAAACACACAAAAATTGAATTTCTTACGGATTATTTTGTGTAATTTTGTGGCTCATTTTTTACTTCATGTTCATTATAATTTTGAGGAAAGGACCTGTGTGTGGTTAGATAATAAAATACCAAGTAAAGAGCCATACCAGCTTTAGCACCAATAACAATGTTTAATAATGGAATAGTACCAGCACTTTTCAAAGTAAATAATGTGCCTCTATCAATGAAATTTGCAAGGAAACTACCAGCCCAAGCAATACCTAACATTCCAATAATGATAAAAGCAAGTCCTGCGCCAGCCTCAATATTATGAAGAGTAGATATCTTATGCCTTTTCAAAAAGAATTCCCTTCCATAAGCCAAAGTAAAATGCACAAATGATAAAGAGATAATTACTCCACCAGCAAAACCACCACCAGGCGTTAAATGTCCATGAATAATTATATATAATCCATATAGAAAAATCAGCCAGACAGTAAAACGAGTGATGGTCTTAACTATAATACTCATACCTTTTGTTTCAGTCATTTTCTATGCTTCCTTCCAATAGTTCTTAAAACTGTGAATGCACCTAAAATAGATGTGAATAATACTGTTACTTCACCTAAAGTATCATAAGCACGATAATCTAATATGATAGAAGTTACCAAATTCGCAGAGCCGGTCTCTTGAGCACCCTTGGCTAAATACCTTTCTGCTACTCTAACGATTGGCTTTCCAAAAGATGGCAACTCCTTAAAAGCAAATATACTTAATACAAATATCACTGATAGAATTGTTATAGCAATTACTGTTTCAGGTACATCTCTTTTCAATCCTATAGGATGTTGACCTCTACGAGTGAATGCTCTAATCAAAATAATTACGCATAGGATTTCAAATACGAATTGTACTAATGCTAAATCCGGTGCTTGTAAGTATAAAAAAGCAAGAGACAATCCTAATCCTACTATTCCAATTGCAATAATAGAAGATAAAATATCTTTAATCTCCAATGCTGCAATTGCTCCAATTATCATAAACCCTAATATGAAGTGTAGCCATGTGTCAACAGGCATATATCCTCCTAATTTTATTTTTTTATGATTATGTATAATTATCTTACTAATAACATGTTTTTTGTTACTGTTTTATCATTCATAATAAAACGACATAAGTAAATACCACTTACGACTTCCTGTCCTTTATTATCTTTTCCATTCCATTCAACAGAGATAATATATTTAATTTCTAATTCCTGATTCCTGATTTCTGATTTCTAATTTCTGATTCCTAATTTCTAATTTCTGATTTCTAATTCCTAATTTCTAATTTCTGATTTCTGATTCCTAATTTCTGATTCTCTCTCTGTGTTCTCTGTGTCTCTGTGGTAAAAAATTTTGCACAAAAAACGAGATTTTAGTAATATTATAGAATTTAATATAAGCGAAATCTATCTCATTATCTACCCTTAAAAAATTTAATCAACTGACATAAGGGAAATTACAATACAGTTTTATTTGCTGAGCATTCTAACTAATGAATATATCCAAGAATTATAATAGTTATAATTATAAATCCAGCCAAAATCCACATTGCGTAAGTATGCAATAGACCAGTATGTAACTCCTGGAAAATTTCACTAAAAAAGAATACAAACTTTCTACCCATATCATAAATATCAAAGAACTTTCTTTCAGCCCAATCATATAGCTTTCTTAGTGGACTCATATTGCGTATGTCGTTATAAAAATCAGTTCCTGGTACACTATGTTTCTCTTCTCCTTCCATTCCACCTACATAAATATCATCAAAGCGAATATTCTTTATTAGCAAGAAGAGAATTATTCCAACCACAAAAGCGACTCCGAAGAGCAATAGAATCACACCGGGCTGATAAAATCCTAATAACATAGAATTTACTAATGGATGTCCTGGCAGAGAAGGTGCAATAAATATCTTTATAGGAATTGCCATCGCAAATAGACCAAATATAACGCAAAGTAATGAAAGCAACATATTTGCAATCCAATTATTCGCACTGATTTCCTTAATATTTTCGTATTTTTTAGGCAATCTGCTGAGGAATATGGCGTGAAGAAATTTCATAAAACTTGCTAATGTTAAAGCACTGCCAAATACAGCAAATATAAGACATATATTTATGATAATTTGTGCTATTTGACTGGAACCATTTGCTTCTTGTAGCACTCCTTGATAAACTAACCATTTGGAGACAAAGCCATTAAGAGGCGGCACACCAGAAATAGCCAATGCTCCAATCAATGCTCCGATAAATGTTAAAGGCATTTTTCGTGCAAGTCCACCCATATCATCTAAATCAGCTGTGCCTGTTTTCTTCTCAACTGAGCCAAGTGATAAAAACAAGCTAGATTTGTAAATAGCATTATTAACCATATGAAATAAACCACCGATAATACCAATAGGATTGCCAGTCCCGATTCCCAACACCATATATCCAACCTGACTTACTGCATGATAACCAAGTAATTTTCTACCGTTATGTTGAATCAGAGCCATCATTACTGCAATAACAATAGTAAATGCACCTAAACACATCACTATAACTTTTATTGTCAATGTAATCTGGAAGAAGTTCATCATAATTCGGGCTAAAAAGTATATTCCTAATAATTTGTCTAAAGCTGCTGGAAGTAAAGCAACACTTTCAATTGGAGCATCTTTCGCGAAATCTGGAATCCAAGAATGCATTGGGAAAGCACCTGCTTTTGCAAATGAAGCTAATAAAAGACAAAAGAATGCAATATAATTAAGTGCCGCACTAAAATCCACATTCATTCTAAAAATATTAGAAGCACCTCCACTTATATGAAATAGTGCAGCAAAACCAAGAATAAGTAAAGAATCTGATGCTCCAATAATCAAAAATGTCTTTTTACTACTTTCTGCTCCAATTTCACTATTTAGTAATCCAAACAGATAAACCATCAGTCCAGATAATCCCCAAAATATAATAAAAGAGTACATATTTACACTTAATGCTACTCCATTACAAAGGGCTACTGTTGCTGGCAATAGAAGAAAATATTTGGATTCTACACCCTTATCTACATTCTTCAAAGAGTAAATCAAAATAATAACACTAAGAATACTTATGAATACAAGAATGAAATTACTTAAATTATCATTTTGTAGGATTACTTTGCCAAAAAGGGTATAAGTTAGTTCGTCCTTTATCAAAATCTGAATACTCAAAAATAATGTGTATGCCAATCCTATAAAACTGAGAATTTTTCTTAATACAACTGGCAAAACCAAATTGATTATTGCCACAATAAAAGGTATTGTAATTACAAGAAAAAGAGGATTATTCATCATAGGATTTCCTTTCTAATTCTTTCTGTTTTTCCACGAGATAAAGCTAACAGATTTTTATTCAATCTTTTACCATTATTATCTAACACTCTAACACTTCTTTCTGTGCAGCAATAACAGGGGTCAACAGCTGCGAGAGTAATTAGAACATCAGCAAGAGGCAGTCCGATACAGCTTGCCTTATAAGTAGGAATGTTACTATAGCTTGGAGCTCGGACCTTATGTCTGACAGGACGATTACTGCCATCGCTTCTAATATAATGGAATACTTCACCACGAGGTGCTTCATATCTGCCTATACCTTCGCCTGGTGAGATTTCTTTTACATTATTTATAATCGGTCCCTGAACTTTCGGAAACGCTTTTAGACATTGTCTTATGATTTTGCATGACTCTATAACTTCCAGGACACGGACTACGAATTTATCAAAGACATCGCCATTTGGGGTAACAATTACATTAACATCAACTAGTTCATAAGCAGTTGGGTCATCTCTGCGAACATCAATATCATAACCAGAAGCCCGAGCAGTGGGACCAACTGCACAATAATCAATAGCATCTTCCTTGGTCAACACACCTACACCTTTTAATCTGGATTTTAGCACAGGGTCATCATTGACAACGCCTACAAGCATCTCCATCTTTTTTTGTACTTCATCAAGAACAGGGTTGACCACAGGTATTAGAGCATTATCAAAATCCCTGCTTACGCCACCTACACGAAACATTGCATAATGATTTCTATTGCCAGTTATCTTTTCAGAAAGTTGCAAGATTGGTTCACGGTATTTCCAGACCCACATCCAGACAGTATCGTATCCGATAAAATGACCAGCAAGTCCAATCCAGAGCAGATGACTGTGAATACGTTCCAATTCGCCAATCAGAATTCGTATATACTTTGCTCGCTCAGGTATTTCTATATTGTCAATATCCTCAATTGCATTAACACAAGCAAATGGATGCGAAGTAGAGCAGATACCACAGATTCTCTCTACCAAGAAAATTGACTGCGTAAATGTTTTACTTTCAGATATCTTTTCGTGTCCACGATGCATCCAACCAATTTCCATATCAATGTCAACAACCTTTTCACCTTCAACTTTAATATCAAAAAATTCTGCCTCTTCTAATAAAGGATGAAAAGGTCCTAATGGAATTCTGCATTTATCCATTATTTTCTCCTAAAAATTTTTAGCAACGAATTAACCCCGTTAGATAGCAAGCATCTAAATGGGGTTAATTCTATTTTCATTCATCATAGATATTTTTGATTATTTATCTCTATTTAATCCTAACCATTCTCATTAGAATTTGAAAGATATTTATGTATTGAAGCAGCCGCTTGTCTTCCTTCACCAAGAGCAAGTATTACAGTTGCGCCACCACTTATAGCATCTCCACCTGCAGTAACACCTTTTATATTAGTCATAAGATTTTCATCAACCTTTATTCCGCCCCATGAAGCGGTTTCTAATTCCGGTGTCTTGTCCAAGAAAAGCCTGTTTGGCTTGGTTCCAAGAGCATTTACAATCGTATCCAATTCCAGAATAAATTCAGTGCCTTCAATCTTCATAGGTCTGGGTCTACCACTTTTGTCTGGTTCACCAAGTTTCATTTTAACAAGTTCAACTCCTGTAACCCATCCATCTTCATTGCCGATAAACCTAACAGGATTAACTAATTCTTTAAAGATTACACCTTCTTCAATAGCATGCTGTATCTCTTCGTCTCTTGCAGGAGAATATTCCTTTGTTCTTCTATACAGAATATATACTTCTTTTGCCCCAAGTCTAATTGCACATCTGGCAGAATCCATAGCCACATTTCCTGCTCCGATTACACCAACTCTATCTCCACAAACAATTGGAGTATCATATTCAGGAAATTTATAAGCTTTCATCAGATTTACACGAATAAGAAATTCATTAGCAGAATAAAGGCCCTTAAGCTTCTCACCTTCAATATTCAAAAATCTGGGAGCTCCTGCGCCTGTTCCAAGAAAGATTCCATCAAACTCATTGCGCAGTTCGCTAAATTTTATGTTTTGCCCAACAATATTATTTAATTTTACATCAACACCAATTTTTTTAAGATAGGATAATTCATAATCCACAATATCTTTGGGCAAACGAAAAGCAGGTATACCATATTGCAAAACACCTCCAGCAATATGAAGTGCCTCAAATAAAGTTACTTGATATCCAAATTTACGCAAGTCAACTGCACAGCTAATTCCAGCAGGACCAGAACCTATAACAGCAACTTTTTTATCCTTTTCTTTTATATGAAATTCTTCAGTTACTCCATTTTTCATAGCCCAATCTGCTATAAAAGCACCGAGTTTACCAATATTTATGGCATCGCCTGTTTTTCCCATAATGCAGGCTCCTTCACATTGGTCTTCCTGTGGGCAAACTCGTCCAGCAATTGCTGGAATTGGATTGTCTTCTTTTGCAATAAAGAATGCATTTTTGAAATTACCTTTAGCAATTTCTCTTATCATTGCTTTAATCTTCATTCTAACTGGACAGTTCTTTTCACATATAGGATCTTTGCACTGAATACAACGCTTGGCTTCTGCCATTGCTTCTTCTTCACTATAACCAAGAGGCACAGAATCAAAGTTTTTAATACGTTTTTCACAAGATTGCTCTCGCATTGGTATTCTGACTTTATTTATTTTTGCCATTATTCAACTCCCTTTTTGTAATGTTCCATAGCCATTGCTTCTTTTTCTTTAAACATTGCAAGCCTGCTTATTATATCTTCAAAGTTAAGTTTATGTGCATCAAACATAGGACCATCAATGCAGGTAAGTTTCATTTCACCGTCAACAAATACTCGGCATGACCCACACATACCAGTGGCATCAACCATTATCTGACGCACAGTGACAATTGTAGGTATGTGATACGGCTTTGTGAGTTTTGCTAACTCTCGTAATCCGGGTATATCTCCACCTGCAAATATCATATCCACTTTACCTTTATCAAGCATATCCTTTAGTATTTCACGATAATGTCCCTTAATTCCGCGAGAGCCATCTAATGTTGTAAGATAATATTCATCACATACATCTCTGCAAAGCTCTTCTTCTGGATATACATCTTTACTTGAAGGAAAAGTTTGCATAGAAATTACATGATTTCCATCTATTTCTCGCAATTCCTTGCACATAGAGTAATTTTCTGCATGCCCACAAACTAAATCAGAAGCAAAAACAACATTACCATATTTTTTGATTTCAGGTGGATTTCCCATAGGTCCAATAACAGATTCAAGTAAATCTCCTACTTTGAAAGTATCAAGTTCTCTGGATGTTTTACCTAATCTTTTAATGAACATTGTTATTTTACCATCTTCTGCTTTCTGAATTGACATTGGGATTCTTTCGCCATTAGGGACAGTAATCAAAACCGCAAAATGTCCAGGTTGAAACCTTTCTGCCACTTGAGGTGCAACAACTTCAATTAGATAATCATCTGGATTAATATCTTCTTTACGCGTAATTTTATGAATCATATTTTTCACTCTCCTTTATTTCGAATACATTGTAAATTCACTATTCTAATTTTTGATATTTCATTTCTATAATATAATCACTCGTTCCCAAGCCCATGCTTGAGAACACACTTTTACACAGTTTGTTAAGTTTGTATGAGTTCGCGATTAAATTCCTTTATTAGACGCGAACGAATTGCTAACTTGATAAAACTCATCGCGAAATATAATTTCTAATTTATAATTCTGTATTTCTGATTTTTAATTAAGTCTGCGTC
>QMNM01000072.1 GCA_003647765.1 Candidatus Cloacimonadota bacterium | reverse complement strand
GTGGGCTTCTGTAATTCCTTGCGTCTGACAACATTTTTTACAGAAAACATAATTGATCAACAAAAAGGAGATAAAAATGGCAGTTCCAAAGAGAAAAACATCAAAATCAAGAAAGCGTAAAAGACGAACTCATTATAAAATATCCGCTCCTACACTTACAGAATGTTCACATTGTGGCGAGCCCAAATTACCGCATAATTTATGTATGAATTGTGGATATTATAAAGGCAAACAAATTCTGGAGATTAAAAAATAAATGAACATTGCTGTTGACGCATTCGGAAGTGATAATGCTCCTTATCCAGAAATAGAAGGCGCTGTTGCAGCAATTAACAGTCAATATTGCGACAAAATTTATCTTGTAGGAAAACAGGATATTATAGCAAAAGAGTTAGATAAGTATTTTTATCCAGAAAAATCTATTGAGATTGTTAATGCTGATGAGATAATAACTCCTAATGAAGATCCTGTGATGGCTGTAAGAACCAAGAAGGACTCATCATTAAATAAAAGTATTTTGTTAAATAAGGAAAGAAAGGCAGATGCAGTAGTTAGTGCTGGTTCTACTGGAGCAGTAATGGCAGCTTCTTTGTTTACTTATGGACGGATTTTAGGTGTAAAAAGGCCTGGCTTGGCTATTTCTTTGCCTACACAAAGAGAGCCAGAAATTATATTAGATGTCGGTGCTAATGTTGACTGTACAGTTGAAAATTTAGTGCAATTTGCTGAAATGGGTACAATCTATGCTAAATCTTATCTTAAAAAATCCAATCCGCGCATTGCATTACTTAATATTGGTGAGGAACGGAGAAAAGGGAATGAATTGACCATATCTACTCATCGGGAGTTAGAAAAATTACCTGATATCAATTTCATTGGCAATATAGAAGGTAAGGATATTCTAAAAGGTATTGTAGATGTGATAATATGTGATGGCTTCATAGGAAATATAATGCTGAAAATAGTAGAAGGTGTTGCTTTATCCTTATTTGACATTTTCAAGGAACAATTGAAAAAAGATTGGATAGCTAAGATAGGAGCATTGTTAGCATATCCAGTATTTTCACATTTGAGGAAGACAATGGATTATACTGAATATGGCGGAGCATTTCTATTAGGTGTTGATGGAATTACTATTATAACTCACGGTCGTTCTAACAGTAAAGCGATTAAAAATACTATCCGTTTTGCTAATTTTGCAAGTAAATCGCACTTTTTAGAACACATAAAAAGATATTATAAGGAAAGAGAAAAATAATGAGTAAAGATTTTAAGGTCAAGGTATTAGCAACTGGTATGGCTGTACCAGAGAAAATTCTAACCAATTTTGATTTGGAGAAGATTGTTGATACTACGGATGAATGGATACGAAAAAGAACAGGTATGGTACAGAGACATATTGCTGATGAGAACACAGCCGCTTCGGATTTGGCTTATGAAGCTGCAAAAAACGCATTACAATATGCTAATATGGAACCCAAAGAATTGGATATGATTGTAATATCAACTGTTACTTCTGATTATTCATTCCCATCTACTGCTTGTTTATTGCAAGAAAAACTCGGCTGTCGTGATATTCCTGCATTTGATGTCTCAGCTGGATGCACAGGATTTATCTACGGCATAACAATTGCTAAACAATTTATTGAAACAGGGTATTATAATAATATATTAGTTATCGGAGTAGAGATATTGACCAAAATTACAAATTGGAAGGATAGAGGAACTTGTGTTTTATTTGGTGATGGAGCAGGCGCAGCTATTCTGACACGAGCTACAAAATCGGACAGTTCATTTATTATTGATACTTATCTTGGGGCAAATGGTAAAGTTGCTGAATTACTAATACGAAAAGGTGGAGGATCAAGAAATCCTATTAGCAAAAAAGTTATTGAACAAGATATGCCATTTCTTGAAATGGAAGGCAATAAAATTTTTAGGTTAGCTGTTAAGGCAATGGGTGACTCAGCAGAAATTATTTTGAAAAAAAATAACTTGACTGGAAATGATTTGGATTGGCTAATTCCTCATCAAGCAAATTTAAGGATTATTTACGCAACTGCTCATCGGATAAAATTGCCAAAGGAAAAGGTGATTATTAACATTCAAAAATATGGAAATACTTCTTCAGCCAGTATTCCGATAGCATTAGATGAAGCAATTCGTGAAGGGAAAATCAAAAGAGGGGATCTGGTAATGCTTGATGCATTTGGTGCTGGATTAACATGGGGAAGTGTGCTGTTTAGATATTAAACTAACTGAATTGATTTAATAATAATCTACAAGATAGGTAAAAACGCTGTCATTGCGAGGAATGAAGTGACTAAGCAATTTATTAAGATGAGATTGCAGAACACTGATAAAACATCCTTCGCAATGACAGGAAAGTATATTTTGCATATCTCATAACTGATTTAATTTTGGGAGAATAATATGAGCAAAATTGCTTTTGTGTTTCCAGGTCAGGGTGCACAATATGTAGGAATGGCACAGGATTTCTATAACAATTTTTCTGATGTTAGAGATATTTTTCAACAGGCAGACGAAAGATTAGGATTTGGATTATCTGATATAATGTTCAATGGGCCTGCTGATAAATTGAAGGAGACACAATATACACAGCCCGCGATTCTTCTTCATAGTATAATAGCAATGAAGAAATTTATGGAGGAAGTATCTATTAAGCCAGAGATAACAGCTGGTCATTCTTTAGGCGAATTTTCCGCACTTGTTGCAGCTAATGTATTGAACTTGCAAAATGCTTTATACTTGGTTCATAAGCGCGGAGAATTTATGGTTACAGCTAATCAAGGCACTCCATTTAAAATGGCAGCTATTATTGGATTAAGCAGTGAACAGGTAATTGAAATTTGTCAGCAATCTGCTAAAGAAAAGAATGGAATTGTCGTGCCTGCAAATTTTAATACTCCAACCCAGACAGTTATTTCAGGTGAAGATTTTGCTGTGGATAAAGCAAAAGAGATTGCCAAAGACATGGGTGCTATGAAAGTTATTGAACTTAGTGTTGGTGGTCCTTTCCATTCTCCACTTATAGAATTAGCAGAACAGTGGCTTGCAAAGGAAATGGATAATTTCCAATTTAATTATGCTAATATACCAGTAGTCCAAAATGTCAATGCGATGCCGAGTACAGAGCCGTTATCTATCAAAGAAAATCTTAAAAAGCAAGTTGTCAATCCTGTCCAATGGGTCAAGTCAATAAATTATATAATAGACAATGGAGTGGATACATTCATAGAATTTGGTCCAGGAAAAATTGTATCTGGAATGATTCGTAGAATCAGTAGAAAAGCAACCATTATGAATGTTGATAAGTATCAAGATATAGAAAAGATTAAACATAATTGCTGTAAGTAATTTAATCACAAGAGGAGATAACAATGTACGATTTTTTTGGAAAAACAGCAATAATTACTGGTAGTGCTCAGGGAATTGGTAAAGCGATTGCCAAAAAATTCTCTGAGTGTAATTGTAATCTGGTTCTTATTGATGTAAATAAAGAAAAACTTGACCTGACTGTTAAAGAATTATCTCATGAGAAAATAAAAATAAAAGCTTATAAAGTTGATATAACTGATGAGAGTAAATTGGATATTGTGGTAAATGATATTAAAACCCAATTACCTTCCATTGATATTTTGGTAAATAATGCTGGTGTAACTAGAGATGCTTTATTGCTTAGAATGAGTGAACAAGATTGGGATGATGTTATGAATGTGAATCTAAAAGGCACTTTCTTATGCACTAAAAAATTTGCCAAGATAATGATAAAGCAAAGAAGTGGAAAGATAATCAATATAGCATCCATAATTGGACAAATCGGTAATGCTGGACAAGCAAATTATGCAGCTTCAAAAGCTGGAATTATCGCTTTTACTAAATCTATTGCTAAAGAACTTGCTAGTAGAAATATCAATGTGAATGCTGTTGCTCCGGGTTTTATAAAAACCGAAATGACTGATAGATTACCAACCGAAATAGTAGAAAGATATAAAGCAAAAATTCCATTAAACAGATTCGGTAATCCTGAAGATGTAGCAGAAATAGTCCTATTCCTTGCATCTGAACAAGCCAATTATATTACTGGTGAGACCATAAACGCTGACGGTGGATTAGTAATGAGATAATGATAAAATTAGAACGACACTCCAAAGGTCGCTCAGGTATTTTTTATGCAATACAATATAAAATAAAAGCGCTTTAGCTTAGAAGTCAGAGGAATAATTAATCTCATAATAAGTAAATTAGTTAAATATATGAACCATAAAATTAAGATATTTTAACAAGATGATTAAGGAGGAAAAAATGGATATTAAGAGTAAAGTTAAAGATATTATAGTTGACCAGTTAGGTGTAAGTGAATCAGAAGTTACAGATGAGGCATCTTTTATTGAAGATTTAGGTGCTGATTCTCTGGATACTATGGAATTGATAATGGCATTTGAAAGTGAATTTGACATAGAAATTCCTGATGAAGATGCAGAAAAAATAAAAACAGTCGGAGATACTATTAAGTATTTAGAAGAGAAACTATAAAATAGACACAAAACGAGCTTTATTTGTTCTAGATTTAGCCCTGCAATTTATTTGTAGGGTTAAATTCATCATAAAATTTATTCTATCAAATGGTAAATTGTACTATCAGAGAATGGAAATTGATTAAGTATGATAGAACAAGTAGATGTGTGAATTTGAATCGGAGGTAATGGACAATTTTTTAAGTTATTATTCTATTTACGATTTACTGCTAAAATTTAACACTATTTTATAAATTCAGTGAGGTATAAATTATGACAAATAGGAGAGTAGTTATTACAGGTTTGGGACTAATTACACCTTTGGGAAATGATGTAGAGAGTTCTTGGGAAAATCTATGTCTTGGCAAATCAGGCATTTCGCGAGTGGAAAATTTTGATACTTCTGATTTGAACTCAAAAATAGCTGGACAGATAAAGAATTTTGATGTTCTGGATTATCTTGATAAAAAAGAAGCGAGAAAGTTAGATAGATATGTGCATCTTGCTGTTGCCGCAACTGAGCAGGCAATAAAGCAATCCCAATTGAATCTAAACAATATAGATTGCAGTAGGGTTGGTGTTATTACAGGTTCTGGCATAGGTGGAATTGAAACATTTGAGAAACAATGTTTAATACATCATAAATATGGTGCTCGTCGCGTCAGTCCTTTCTTTATACCTATGATGATTAGCAATATTGGAGCTGGACAGCTTGCAATTCGTTATTCAGCAAAAGGTAAGAATTTTAATATTGTCTCTGCCTGTGCTTCTGGCACACATGCTATTGGTGAAGCATTTAATTCTATCCGTTCAGGTGAAGTAGATATTATACTTGCAGGTGGTTCAGAAGCTGCTATAACAAAGTTTGCATTTGCTGGATTTTGTGCTATGAAAGCTCTTTCTACCAGAAATGATGAGCCAGAAAGAGCAAGCCGTCCATTTGATAAAGGCAGAGATGGCTTTATAATGTCAGAAGGGGCCGGATTTATGATTATAGAAAATTATGAAACTGCTAAAAAAAGAGATGCTCATATCCTTGCTGAAATTGTCGGATACGGAGCTTCTGCTGATGCTTTTCATATAACTGCACCAGCAGAAGGTGGAGAAGGTGCAGCACTTGCGATGACACAAGCACTTAAACATGCCAATATAAAACCGGAATATATTGATTATATAAATGCTCATGGAACATCTACCCCATTAAATGATAAATTTGAGACAATTGCTATAAAAACTGTTTTTGGTGAGCATTCTAAAAAGCTTAAAATTAGTTCTACAAAATCAATGCTTGGACACGGATTAGGTTCAGCAGGTGCAATTGAAGCAATTGTTTTAGTAAAAACATTACAAACAGGAATTATACCTCCTACAATCAATTATGAGAACCCAGACCCAGAGTGCGACCTTGACTATACACCAAATGTAAAGTTTGAAAAAGAATGCAAATATGTAATGAGTAATTCTTTCGGCTTCGGTGGACATAATGGCGTTATTGTAATGAAAAAATATGAATATTAATATTGAAGAATATGAGCAAAAATTAGCAGACATCTTGGCGCATGATGAAGATTTAGAAAATTGGCAAACAGAGCTAAGTCGTCTTGAAGATACGATTGATTATAAATTCATAAACTCTTCGTTGTTAAAATTAGCATTGATTCATCGCTCATATCTACATAAAAAAATTCCTGAAATGATAGCTCCTTCTGAGAGATTGGAATTTCTTGGAGATGCTGTGCTTGGCCATATCGTGGTAGAGTATCTTTTCTATCAATTGCCAGAAGAGAATGAAGGAAGTTTAACAAAACTAAAATCCAAAATAATCAGTAAAAATTTTCTCTTTATACAGGCAGAAAAGATAAAGTTGGAACAAGCTATTCTGATGAGCGAAGAAGAGAAAATAAAAAGCAAAAAAGAGAAATTTTCTCTAATTGCAGATTCTATGGAATCACTTATTGCCGCTATTTATATTGACTCAGGCTATGAATCTGTAAAAAATTTCATCACAAATTTTATACTGTATGACTATCAAGAGCTATTACAAAATGATGTTTTAATTGATTTTAAAAGTAACTTGCAAGAATATGTCCAACAAAATTTTTCGGTAATTCCAAAATATGTTTTAGCAAAGGAATCTGGACCCGAACATAATAAAACATTTGAAATTGCAGTTAATATAAAAGGTAAAGAATACGGCAAAGGAAAAGGAAAGACCAAGAAACAGGCAGAACAAAATGCAGCAAAAGCAACTATTGAAAAGCTGTGTATTGAAATAGATTAACTTAAATTTCGCAGGAGATATTATACAAAGTTAAAATAACTAATTCCAAATATCTAATTTCTAATGAAATTTCAAATTACAAATGACAAACAGAAAGATATTGCGACGGTGTAAACACCGAGGCTGAGTCAATAAAAGAACGCTAAAGCCTTCTATAATATAGCGTTCTTTAGAATGCTTTCTTCGGCTTAGCGTGTGGATTTATCCACTCGCAATTAGTCTAAACTTATAATAATAAAATTACTACACTGCGTAAGTCCTAATATTGTAAAACCGTTGAAACGGTTATGAATATATCATTCTG
>QMNM01000071.1 GCA_003647765.1 Candidatus Cloacimonadota bacterium | reverse complement strand
CAGCTCCTATTAAAAATCAGCAATAGAAATCCACAAATTTATTTTTGGAGATAGTGCGAAATAAACTTATCTATAACGGTTTTTTGTACATATCAAATAAACCATTCACCCAGTTAGATATTTAGATTGAGATACTGTTTTTTTGTTAAATTTTAATTATCTAACATGGTGAACCCAGTTAGATAAAAGGACTATCTAATGGGGTAAAAATTGTTAAGGTATTGCTGTTTAATTTATATCCCACAACTAAAGTTGTGGGCTTGTATTATCACTCTTTACATATTTATGGTAAATTATTCTTTGTGCCTCTGTGTCTTTGTGGTGAATTCCTATTATCACTCTTTACAAAAGGGTAAGGATAAATCATCCTTCGCAATGACACTCTATAAATTGGGAAATTATTTATTCATTGTTCCTTAATGAAACAATTTCTACTTTTGAGAATAAATGAGTGATAGATTTTGGAATGTTTAAAAAAACTAAAAAGTAAAATAATCTTAATCATAATATCTTTTGATATTGAGCAGGATTTTTGGCAATGGGAAGCTCTGAGACATTAAAGCAACATTATATAGATATTTGTCTATTAAATTAACAATTATTGGAGCATTTACTTTAACAATGATACATATAAAAAGTCAGCGAGAGATTAAATTGATACGGGAAAGTGCGTTAATAGTCGCAGAAGTATTAGATGCGATAGAGTATGCGATTAGACCTGGTGTATCAAGTTATGAGTTAAATCAACTTGCAGAAAGGATTATCAAAAAAGCAAAAGCAAAAGCTGCTTTTAAGGGTTACAGAATAAGTGACTTACCGCCATATCCTTATGCAATATGTGCATCTATCAATAATATTGTAGTTCACGGCTATTCAACAAAAAATAGAATATTAAAAGATGGTGATATAATTGGAATTGATGTTGGTGTGTATAAAAATGGTTATTACGGCGATGCGGCTCGCACTTATGCAGTTGGTAAAGTAAGTAAGCAAGCTTTAAGATTAATGGAAGTAACTAAAAGTGCATTATATAATGGCATTGCTAAAGCTATAGTTGGTAACAGAGTAGGCGACATATCTTATGCAATTATGGAAACTGCACATAAAAATAATATGTCTGTTGCAGATAATTTAACAGGGCATGGAGTAGGTAAGAAATTGCATGAGGACCCAATGATTCCTAATATTGGAGAGATGGGTAAGGGACCACGATTGAAGGCTGGGATGACATTAGCAATTGAGCCAATGTTTAATATAGGTGGGCCAGAAACAATTGAGCATGGATGGGAATTTTACACAAAAGATAAATCACTATCAGCTCATTATGAGCATACAATAGTAATTACAAATGATGGTCCTCAAATTTTAAGTGAAAGAGTGCATAATTATGGCTAAAACAAAAGTAATTGAAGTAGAAGGTGTTGTGAAAGAAGCTCTACCTAACACTCAATTTAAAGTAGAGTTGGAAAATGGACATCAGGTTCTAGCTCATATTTCTGGAAAAATGAGAATGCATTACATTCGCATTCTACCGGGAGATAAGGTAAAATTAGAGATTTCCCCTTATGATTTGAGCAGAGGAAGAATTATATATCGGTATAAGTAAAAGCACTAATTGCGCTTACAATCTCAGGGTGGAAATTCTAAGTATCTGCCTTTGGCATTAAAAAAATGTATATCAAAATTAATTTTATAGTTCACCCCACAACTGAAATTGTTGGCTTCTGTCTATCAATCAGAATTTACTTTACACTGCAATAGGTTAATCACAGTGTAGTTTTGGTATTACTTTTTTGTGCTGAAAATTTGACAATATCATTTAGAATCAAGAGGAGTGATAATGAAAGTTAGAGCATCAGTTAAAAAACTATGTAAAGATTGCAAAATTGTAAAGCGAAAAGGCACAATTTATGTGATTTGCTCTTCAAACCCAAAACATAAACAAAGACAAGGATAATCAAGAAGACAAGAGTTCAAGAGTTCAAGAGTTCAAGAAGACAAGAGTTCAAGAACAAGAAGACAAGGAGTAGGATGACTTTTTAATGCCTGATATCTTTTTGTGCTTTTTCGTGTAATTTTATGGCTAACAAGAGTTCAAGATAACAAGAGTTCAAGAGTTTAAGAATTTAGGAGGAATAAATGGCTCGTATTGCAGGAGTGGATTTACCAAATCGTAAGAGAATGGAGATTGCTTTGACCTATATATATGGAATAGGTAGAACAAGCTCCAATCATATATTGTCAAAAACCAATATTAGTAAAGATAAAAAAGCAGAAAAATTGACAGTGGAAGAGGTTGCAAGGCTTCGTGATATTATTCAGCAAGAATATACTGTTGAAGGAGCATTACGTACCAAGCATAAAATGGATATTAAACGACTAATGGAGATTGGTTCTTATCGTGGACTTAGACATAGAAGAGGTTTGCCAGTCCGAGGACAGAGAACACATACAAATGCTCGTACATGGAAAGGTCCAAAAAGAAATAGAATTCGTAAGAGATAAGGAAATTAAGAATCTATAGGTTTCTTGACATTCTTGAAGTTTTGTTAACTATCTTGAAGGGTTGTTTTACTTCATGAAATTCTGACATAAAGGAGGAAATTTGGCAAAAAAAGGGAGACAGATAAGAAAGAAAAAGATAAAAATCAGGGATACAAAAGGAATAATTCATATTCATTCTTCGTTTAATAACACCATAATTACTGTTTCTGATAAAGATGGTAATGTACTTGCTTGGTCTAGTGGCGGTAAGATCGGATATAAAGGGTCAAAAAAAAGCACTTCCTTTGCAGCTCAACTCGCCACACAAGAGGTGTGTAAGCAAGTTTTTGATATGGGATTAAGAAGTGTAGATGTGGAAGTTGGTGGACCTGGCTCAGGTAGAGAATCATCTATTAAAACAGTGCAAACTTCTCATTTAGAGATTACTTCTATAAAAGATGTAACTCCTATACCACACAATGGGTGTAGACCACCTAAAAAGCGTAGAATTTAATTACAAAAAAGATTGTCAGACACAAAATTACACAAAAAGATATTAGGCATTGTTATAATTATTCAATGTAAAGTAGGAGATGATATGGCAAGATATACAAAAAGCAAATGTAGATTATGTCGCCGTGAGAATACCAAACTTTTTTTGAAAGGTGATCGCTGTTATTCTGATAAATGTGCTTTTAATAAAAAAAATTATCCACCTGGAGAACGCGGTAAAGGACGCTTTAAAAAACCAAGTGAATTTGGTATTCGTCTTAGAGAAAAACAGAAAGCACGCAGAATATACGGAATATTAGAAAAGCAGTTTAAAAATTATTTTAAGAAAGCAAGTAAAAAGAGTGGTGTAACTGGTGAGAATTTATTGCAATTATTGGAAACTCGGCTGGACAATCTTGTATATAGAATGGGATTTGCACCCTCTCGTAATGCGGCACGTCAGTTAGTAAATCACGGACATATTAAAGTAGATGGTAAGAAAGTTGATATTTGTTCTTATCAAGTAAAGAAAGAGCAGGTACTATCTGTTAAAGAGACAAGTCGAGGCATACCAAGTATACAAGAATCACTGGCAGTAAAACGAGGTTCACACGGCATAAATTGGATTGAGATTAACCCAGAAAATTTCTCTGGAAAATTACTGAAAATCCCAACTCTTGACGAAATACCCAGGCAAATCAACGAACGGTTAATCGTAGAGTTTTACTCCAAGTAATACCGCGGACTTGTCTGCATAGTAGAAAGTATATACAATCTAACATATTATTAGAATGTTAATGGATTTACTTTGTCAGATTACAAAAGCGAGTGAGTGAACCCAACACGCTAAGTCAAAAAAAGCGTTAACGCTATTCAAAGGACGCTTTAGCGTTCTTTTATTGACTCAGCGTCGGTGTTTACACCGTCGCAACCTTAAATTATTGGTATTGGCATCCTAACAATCATTCTCCAAATATACACGGTGTTGCAGATTAAGAAAAATGCCTAAGTATCTATGAGAGAAGTAATTAGATAGATCTTACAGGATTTGTATGATCATAATAGAAGTCCATCCACATACGGATTATACTTTAGAAATAATTGCAGATGATGGTCGTGTCGGTATCTTTGGATGTTAATCCTTATTTCAAGTACGAAGTATTTGCTAATTTAAAAAATAAAAATGCGTTTATGCAAATTTCAAATGGTGGATATTTTATAGAATGGGATTATGGAGCAGATTTATCTGCGGATACTATTGAAGCAAATGGCGAATTTCTACACAGAACAATAAATAATACATAATTCTCGTTCTACTTGACTTGAAACAGAGTCCGAGATTGGGCTAGCTGTTATTATGCCAGAAAAAGTTAATATTACAATATGTTTTATGTCATATTGCGTTTTAGGTAAGTGGTCTATGTAATTATCACGAAAAATAATAGGAGAGAAGTATGGTACTTTTAGAATCAATCCAAATGCCTGAAAGAATTATAAAAGAAAAAGAGACCTATACAGATAAATATGGGAAATTTTATATTGGCCCAATGGAGCCTGGTTTTGGCACTACTATTGGCAACACTCTTAGACGAGTGTTACTCTCTTCAATTCAAGGGTCTGCAATTCGTTGCGTCCGTGTTAAAGGTCTATACCATCAGTATTGTTCTATACCTGGAGCAAAACAAGATTATGTTGACTTAATTCTTAATCTTAAAAATGTAGTGCTTATATTGGATACAAACGAGGAAGTTAAATTAGAATTACATCATAAAGGCATTGGTAAAGTAACAGCAGGTGAATTCCAAGAAACGAGTAACGCTAAAATAGTTAATAAGGATCTATTCTTATTAGAAATGACTGAAGATATAGATCTTCATTTTGAAGTTTGGGCTGGTATAGGACGAGGTTATGTTAGAGAAGATAATCAAAATATTGACGATAAACCAGAGGATGTCATACCAATTGATTCCATATATTCTCCTATAAGGAAAGTAAATTTTTATGTAGAGAAAGAGCGAGTCCAAGAAAAAATTGGTTATGACCGTTTGGTAATAGAGATTTTAACCGATGGTAGTATTACACCAGAGAATTCACTTTATCTTTCAGCAAAAATATTGCGTGACTATTATGATAGGATGGTCAAATTTGAAAAGGAACCTGAATATATTGAAGAAGAGGCCATTGATCCTGAATTATTGAAAATGGAAAAATTATTGAATATGAAAGTGGAAGAATTAGAGATATCTGTCCGTGTTACAAATTGTCTTGCCGCAGGAATGATAAAAACAATTGGCGAGCTAGTAGCAAAATCCGAAGCAGAAATGATTAAATATAGAAATTTGGGTACAAAATCTCTTAATGATATTAAAAATTTGCTGGAAAAATATGATCTTGGGCTAGGTATGAATGTCAAAGAAATTTTTAATAAAATCAGGGAAAGTAAGATGAAAAGACTTAAAGAAGAACATAAGGAATTAGAGGAAGGAAAATAGATGAGACATAGAATAGAAGGTAAAAAATTTGGTAAGATCAAATCTGCACGACAAGCAATGCTTAACAATCTTGTTATTTCTTTAATTACACATAATCGTATCAAAACTACACTCGCTCGGGCAAAAGAGTCCAGAAGAATTGCTGAACGTCTTATAACTTATGGTAAAAAAAATACTGTTCATGCACGACGCTTAGCATATAAAATTTTGAAAGATAGGTCTCTTGTTAAGAAGCTATTTGATGAAATCGCACCTGAATATATAGATAGAAATGGCGGATATACAAGAATTGTTAAGATGGGATTTCGCAAAGGAGATGCAGCTCCACGAGCATTATTAGAATTTGTAGAAAGTACTGGCTCATATAAGGGAAAAGAAAAAATTAAGGCATCCGATATTGCTAAAGATAAAAGGACATAATATCAGTTTACGCCTTATGCTCTATGCTTTACGCCTTTTGTATGTTATTTCTATTCTAAAAAAAGAGTAGGATAATAACAGCCCTTTTTTGTAAAGTAAATTGATACAAATTAACTATTCGCGTCAGTTCGTATAGTTTGTATAAATACCCGATTGCAAAAAGTCAATGTATTTTTTCTTGACTTCTTTTTTGACTGGCTTCTTATTTTTGAAAAAATGTAAGTAAAATATTCATAGGAGGTTTATTATTAGAACTCGTAATCATTTTGCATCCCATAGAAGAGAGAGAGGAGAGCGAATCAATGAGCAAATTAAAGCATATAAGGTAAGATTAATTGGCTCTGATGGTAGCCAAATAGGCATTGTGCAGTTAAAATCAGCATTAGAAAGGGCAAGAATGGAAAAATTAGATTTAGTGGAAATTGCACCCAATGCTAATCCTCCAGTATGCAAAATACTGGATCATGGAAAATATCTATATGAAAAAGAGAAAAAAAGGAAAAGAGATGCAAAAAAGCAATCTTCAGGACAACTAAAAGAAATTAAATTTACTCCAACTATAAGTGACAATGATTATAAGTTTAAGTTAAAAAAAGCTATAGATTTTTTAAAGAATAACCATAAGATAAAATTTAGTGTTTATTTTCGTGGACGACAATTAGCTCATCTGGATTTTGGATATAATTTATTAAATAGAGTAAAAGATGACTTAAAGGAGATAGCTAAGGTAGAAAATCAACCGTATAGAGAGGGACGGAATCTAACAATGATAGTAGGAAACATTAAAAGTTCGGGGAAATAAACGATAGTTCTGCCTTCTGATTTCTGGTTAATAAAATGATATAACCGATTTTTAGATACGCTTTCTAACGGCTCGTGATTGAGTAAGAGATTAGACGCAATCCAAATGCTAATTTTATAAACTCATCACGAAAGATTTTATAAAAAAATAAAAATGTTTGCGTAAGTTCGTTCAGTTCGCGATTGCAGTTGAATTAACTATGGAGGTAAAATGCCTAAAATAAAAACAAGAAAATCAGCATTTAAAAGATTTAAGCCTACAGGTAATGGTAAAATAAAGCGTTCCAAAGCTTTTCATGACCATCTAGCTACTCATAAAACAAGAAAAACAAAACGGAATTTGCGCAAATCTACTTATATTGCTGATGCTGATACAAAGAGAGTTAAGAAAATGCTCAATATCTGATATAGATGTGTATTGTTAAATCAGAAATGTATATTATTGTTAAATGTACAAAACTTTGATGCTATTTACTGATATGAAAGAGGTGAATTATGCCTAGAGTACAAAATAAT
>QMNM01000070.1 GCA_003647765.1 Candidatus Cloacimonadota bacterium | reverse complement strand
GCTATTGTTGAATGAATTTCGGAAAAGCAAAATGCATATAGCTATAGTAGTAAATGAGTATGGAGGAACTTCTGGGATTGTAACATTAGAGGATATTTTAGAAGAATTAGTCGGTGAAATTTTAGACGAATACGATGAAAAACAAATAATGATAAAAAAGATAAGTAAAAATGAATATATAGTCAATTCTTCTGTGGATTTAGATGACTTGAATAATAGATTTAATCTACAAATAGACGAAGATAAATATGATACTTTCTCAGGATTTCTTTATGATTTATTTGGCAAAATCCCAGAACCAAATGAAAAAAGAAAATTCCAAAACAAATTACTATTTACTATTAATAATATTGAAGGACAACGAATTAATTCTGTAATACTAACTATATTAAATGAAAACAATAAAGATAACTCCGTATAATTCTATTACATTTATCATCATTTTATTTACAGCTCTCTTTTCACAAATATGCACATCATTGCCTTCCAATGAAAAAATAAAACTGAAAATTTCCTACTTAAATTTAAACATTGTCAATGTATATGTAAATTTTTTTAATGAAAAAGATAATAAACAAATAACAATATTGGTCAATAGTTCAGGTATTTCCAATGCTTTTATTAAAATATGTAATAAGTATCAATGTTTAAGTGCGGAGAATTTTCTTCCATTTATCTATACGAAAGAAATACATCAAAGTAATTACCAAGAACAATGTATTATTCAGTATAAACACAAGACCAAAGAGGCATTGAAAAAAGATATTCTTAATGGAATAAATGAAAAATATACAATAAAAAATAATACTTATGATTTTTTTTCCGGATTATTCTATATAAGAAGTCAGGACTTGCAAGTAAATGATTCTATTTCATTTTTTGTTGATGCTAATGCAGTTATTTGGAAGATTCGCGCAGTTATGATTAAGAAAGATAAACTAAAAACAAAAATAGGAACTTTTGATGCTATTAAATGTCAGATAACATTTGAACGGATTAGTAAAAAGAAAAGAGCTAGTAATTCTGATATATTGACTAATAATCTTGTAAGTGAAAAGAATAAACTATATCTTTGGTTTTCTGATGATGATAATCATATACCGTTAAAAGCAGTGTATGATATGTTCCCATTTAATGTGGCTTGGAAAATAGAAGATTATCAATAAAGGTTCGCGTAAGTTCGTTCAGTTTGTATAAGTTCGCGTCTGCAATATTAGCAACGAAAATGCGTAAGGCATAGTGCGTAAAAAGATACAAAAAATAATTCTTAAATTAACTAATTAACTCTTGTGTGCATGCAGAAGAATGGATATTAAAAGAATATAGAAAAATCAAAAATGATCCTGCTCTAAAAACTACTGAATAGGTTAAAATCAGATTCTTTTTACATTTTACCCACAGTTAAAACTGTGGGCTTCTTATCCACCGAATGACCGCTGATAGTAATTTCAAGAAGCCCACAACTTCAGTTGTGGGTAATAGAATACGATAAGCCCATTTTAACCATTTTAATGGTTTTTATAGTGGATTCAAAAATGTGTTCTCTGTAGCAAAAAGGAAGGATTATGTTAGATTTATTAGGAAGTACTAAACGAACTGCTTATGCAGGAGAATTGGATTTAAAGGATAAAGGAAAAGAAGTTAGCTTACTTGGTTGGGTGCATCGTCGTAGGGATATGGGAAATTTAATATTTATTGATTTCCGTGATGTAAGTGGAATTGTGCAGGTAGTATTCAATCCTGAAAATGGTGTTCAACTTCTAAGTAAGGCACATCATTTGCGTAATGAATTTGTAATTGCTGTAACAGGCATTGTCTATCCAAGAATCCAGAACACAATAAACCCAAATATGAAAACGGGCGAAATAGAGGTGTCAGCCACAGGTTTAAAAATTCTAAATGACACAAAACCATTACCCATACAATTGGATGAGAATTTACAATCTGATGAGGATTTACGGTTACAATACAGGTATCTTGATTTACGAAGAGAGAAATTGAGAGACAACATTATTTTACGACATAAGATTATACTATCAATGCGTAATTTTTTAGATAGACATAATTTTTATGAGATAGAGACGCCCATTTTGATGAAAAGCACACCAGAAGGAGCTAGAGATTATTTAGTACCAAGTCGTGAGTATCCCGGCAAATTTTTTGCACTACCACAATCACCGCAGATGTATAAGCAGTTACTAATGATAGCTGGTTTTGATAGATATTTTCAATTTGCTCGTTGTTTTCGTGATGAAGATTTGCGAGCAGACCGTCAACCAGAATTTACACAGTTAGATTTAGAGATAAGTTTTGCTACTCAATCTCAGATTTTTGATATTGTAGAGCAGATGTTTAAAGAGGTCTTTGCAAAGACAATAAACAAACACATTCAAATTCCATTTCCTCGTTATACTTATGACGATGTAATGACTCGTTTTGGCACGGATAAGCCAGATTTACGATTTGAAATGGAGTTAAAGGATATATCGGACATTGTAAAAAATTCTGAATTTCGTGTTTTTTCCGAAGCAATAAAGAATGGTGGTTCTGTGCGTTGTATCAATGCTAAAGCGTGTGGTAATTATTCACGCAACAAAATTGATGAATTAGAGCGTATAGCTAAACATTTAGGTGGTAAAGGATTGGCTCGTATGAAAGTTGAAAATAATGACCTTGTTGACAATATTGCTAAATTTCTGAGTAAAGAGGAAAGAAATGCTATCATAAAAAGAACATCAGCAAAGGAAAATGATTTGCTACTCTTTGTCGCAGATAAGAACAATATCGTTTTTAAGGTATTGGGAGAGTTGCGTAATCATTTAGCCAAAAAATTAGGATTGATAAATGAAGACCTGTTTAAATTTTTGTGGGTAACGGATTTTCCGCTTTTTGAGTGGGATGATGAAAATAACAAATGGGAAACTGCACATCATATGTTCACTATGCCAGCAGACGAAGATGTACATTATCTTGATGAGCCAGAAAACTACGGAAAGATCAAAGGACAGCTATATGATTTGGTTTGTAATGGAATGGAATTATCATCTGGTAGTATTCGTTGTCATAGAGTAGATATTCAGAGGAAAATCTTTAATGTAATAGGTATTACAGGAGAGGAATTGGAAAGACGATTTGGATTTTTCTTAAAGGCATTTGATTATGGCGCGCCGCCTCATGGTGGCATTGCTCCTGGCATTGATAGAATTGTTATGCTAATGACAAAATCAGATTCCATTCGTGATGTTATTGCATTCCCAAAAACTTTGAAAGCAAAAGACCTGATGAGTGATGCACCAGCACAAGTAGAGCAAAAACAGTTAGAAGAGCTGGGAATTAAAATAATATAAAAAATTGCATTGCTAATCCAATGCAGAAGATCACAGATTTGACTGAACAATACTGATAAATTTTTATTATTTTATAAATGAGCTCACTCTAAAAACTACTGAATAGGTTAGAATTAGGTTTTTTTTACATTTTACCCACAGTTAAAACTGTGGGCTTCTTATCCACCGAATGACCGCTGATAGTAATTTCAAGAAGCCCACAACTTCAGTTGTGGGTAAGAGAATACAATAAGCCCATCTTAACCATTTTAATGGTTTTTTAGTGAACTCATAAATTCTTATCAGTGTTATTCAGTGTCTTTAGTCAGCGTTTTTCAGTGTGCTATTATAATTGCGTTAAATATCATTTACAATTTTTTCCTCTATTATATAATTAACATTTCTCTCTTTTAGATATGACATTATTTTCTTAAAGCATTCTGGTTTTCTGCCTATAAATTCAGGTGGGCAGATCCCTTTTTGAGTAAAATCAGCATTTAATACAAGACGAGCAACTGCTGTGCATACATATCCTGTTGTGCGAGCCATTGATGAAATTTTTGCTTTTTGGTCAAAATGGTCAATCATACTATAGATGTATTGTTTATTTTTTCTTTGCTCTTTACCTATGATAGTAATTTGCATTATTGTAAAATCTGGCTCATCTTTTTCAAGCATCCATTTTGCAGATAATAATTTAGCTGTCATATCAATAGGACGAATACTGGTTTCGTTAATTTGTATTGAATTTTTATCAAAAAAACCACTTTCTCGCAAAACTTGAATATACTCAATATGGCCTGGATAACGGAGTGTCTTTTCTTTCATATTCGGTATTTTCATTGTTTTCAGGAGTGTACGAAGTCCATCAGTATTAAATGCTTCAAGAGTTCCAATAGGAGATATTTCTACATATTCCGCTTCTGATAAAGCTAGCTTTGTTACTACTATTCCATTCTCTACAATTCGTGCAGGGCGAGTGTATTCTTCTATCACATCTAGTGGACAAAATGTTGCTTTGTATTGATAAGGCCAGCTTCGCTTAACAGGTAGTCCACCTACAATACATTCAAAATGTTCTATATCCATACGCTGATTATGATATCCTAAAATGATATTGCTCATACCAGGTGCTATACCACAATCAACCACAGCAGTAACATTAAAATCCTTGGCAAGAGTGTCTAATCCAAAAGGATCTTCACTAAAAAATGAAATGTCTACAATGTTCTTACCACTACTAATAACATTCTTTAGAGTTTCAAACCCTAAATAACCTGGCATTGCTCCAATGACCAAATCAGTATCATTGATTATCTTTTGAAGGATGCCTGTATTAGAAATGTCCGCTAAAATAGTATGGACTGAATATTGCTTTTCCAAAAAATCTAACCTGTCTGAATCAATATCAACAACAGTTACATTATATTGATAGCAAAGGTCAGATACAATAGCACTACCAACTCTGCCTGCTCCTAAAACTACTAGTTTTTTCATGTTATCCTTTCTAATCTCATTTTAGCCACGAAAACACACAAAAAAACACAAAAAATTTCTAAATCCTAATTTCTAATGTCAAATAAAATGCCAAAAAATATGCCTCATTTAATCACAATATTATCAATTAATCTTGTCTGTCCAATAAACACAGCAATAGCAATTAAAGTATTGGTTCTTACATTCTCAATCGGCTGCAAATTGTCAAAGTTGACTATCTCTATATAATCAATTTTGATATTAGCATTGGAATTTCTGTTCTCGTTCTCTATCTTATGATAAATAATCTTTTTCAACCTATTACAATTCCTTTCGCCCTGTTTTATCAATGTCTCTGCCAATTTCAATGACTTGTTCAGCACTTCTGCATTTTTCATTTGACCAGCAGAAAGATACTTATTTCGTGAGCTCATTGCTATACCATTATCTTCTCTAATAATAGGTAAAATATGCATTGTTATAGGATAATTCAAATCCTTTATCATCTGCTTAACTATTACTGCTTGTTGAGCATCTTTTTGTCCAAAATATACATTATCCGGCTGAATAATATTGAATAATTTTGTGAGAACAGTAGTAACACCACTAAAATGAGTTGGCCGTGATTTTCCACATAATCCTTTTGTTAATTCTGATAAGGAAACTGATGTCTGGAATCCATTCGGATACATTTCTTCGGCACATGGATAAAAGATGTAATCCACTCCTTGTTCTCGGCAGATTTCTATATCTCTTTTTATATTACGAGGATAGCGATCAATATCTTCATTCGGAGCAAATTGCTTAGGATTAACAAAAATACTAACCACAACAATATCATTATCTTTCCTTGCTGACTGAATTAAACTGATATGTCCCTTATGTAAAAATCCCATTGTAGGAACAAAGCCAATAATCTGATTCTGCTTATGTACTTTTACAATGTTCATCATATCAGGAATTTTCTTAATTAGATGTGGTCCTTTATCCATTATATCTTACATCACAATTTATATTGTTATCAGTATGCTTAGGAATACTTAATCATATAATTTTTGTTATACGATTATTATCATCCATAATAACGATTTTTGGCTTATATCTTTTTGCTTCTTCCTCTTGCATTAAACCATAGTTTAAGATAATGATTTTGTCGCCTTTATGAACAAGACGAGCAGCTGCTCCATTGATAATAACAGAGCCATCATTTTTCTCATTACAAATAGCATAAGTGATAAATCTATTGCCATTATTGATGTCTAACACTTCTACTCGTTCATTTTCCAGAATATTTGCCTTTTCTATTAAGCCCTTATCCAATGTAATGCTACCAGTATAGTTTAAATCAGTATTAGTAACAGTTGCCCGATGTATCTTGGAAATAAGCATAGTTCTTAACATAATAAGCACCTTTTTTTATAATTGTTATCAAACTTAAATTGTTATTTTATTTTAGCCATAGAGAAAAACATAAGTAAGTTTCGTGTCTTGTTAGCATTGCGAAAATAAAGAGCTTTCTGAAAATTACTTAATTGTCCTTTTCTTTCCCACAGGCATAAGATAAATTATATCCTCTTTGTTCGGTATTGGTAAAATCTTGTTCAATGTCTCTTCGTCATAAGCACCAACTGCAACAGTGGCTAAATCTAAACTTTCTGTTTGTAAGTAAATATTTTGCGAAATATGTCCGGCTTCCATATAAGTATAACGATATGCTCTCTTTCCATAACGAGTGGTGATTTTATCAAAATCAGCTGACATAAGAATTGTAATTGCCTGATTGCGTAGGCATCCTTGATTATAGCCACAAGTATAAATCTGGTCAGTGAAATTGTCAGTAGAAATAAGTTCTAATTGATGTTCTTTTGGAATATACTGATAGAATCCAGATTTCAGTCCTTTCACTTTAACAACAGATACATAGATAGTCATTGGATAGCAAGCCCCAGCAGATGGGACTGTCTTGTAAAATGGCACTTTTGTAATGCCGTAAGCAGACCATAATAGCTGACTTAATTGCTCTAATGAGATTGGTTCTCCACTATAATTGCGGCGAGAGCGTCTTTTTTGGAGTGCCTCTTCTAATGAAAAATTGCTAATCCTCTGCGGTTCTGGCAACATAATAATTTTTTCTACTCCTGATGAAATCCGTATATTGACTAATAAATATGTCAAAATAAGTATAATTACTTTAAGCACTTACAGTTTCCTAAAAATAATTTCATATGAACCCGACTCGAGTTCAGAGAACCCGAGTCGAGTTCCAACAAATTCTTATTTCATTAGCAACATCTTCTTGATTTCACTATAATTATCCGCAGAGATTTTGTAGAAGTAAATTCCAGTGCCAATAGTATTATTCCTGTCATCTTTTCCATCCCAGATTACTGAATGATAACCAGCTGGTTT
>QMNM01000069.1 GCA_003647765.1 Candidatus Cloacimonadota bacterium | reverse complement strand
TATAAAGATTGAAAAGATTGTATGGACACAGAGAGAGAAATAATCTTGATGTCGCCCTACACCAACTAACAACTATCAACCAATAACTAACAACTATCAGAGAGAAATAATTTTGGTATTGCCCTATGCATAAAGAATTAGCACGCGGATGACACGGATTGCACGGTTTTTTACGGATTGTTTTTTCATATTAAATTTTTTATCTGTGAGAACCTGCGTCATCTGTATAATCTGTGTTCTATTACGCATTACGCACTACGCCTTGTGTAATTGACTAAAAGTTTTTTATGGATTTGGGAAAGTTGTTTCTTTAGCAATCATCAGATTATTAAAACCTTACAATCACTAATCTAAAACTTATACATTATGAAAAATTTTAATGAAAGAATAAATATAATAAGAGTAATTAGCAAAGATGACAATTCTAGTGTATATTTAGTAAAGGATTGTTATGATAATAAAATCAAGATAATGAAAGTCCTTATGAACAAGAAATTATCAGATTCTTTTCAGAAAGAATTTTATATCCTTTCACAATTACATCATCCAAACATAATCTTTGTTGAGGATTTTGGCTATATAGAAGGGAATAAGCCATATTTCATAATGGAATTTATTAAAGGCAAAAATATTGTAGATTTCTTTAAGCAAAATTCTTATAAGAAATTGAAAGATATATTAGCTCAATTGCTTCTTGCTTTGGAGTTTATACATTCACATAATTTAGTTTATAGTGATATAAAGCCACAAAATATATTAGTTAAACAAGAGGACAAAAAGATTGCAGTGAAATTACTGGATTTTGGGCTTATCTCAAAAAAGAAGGATTTCACGAATAAGGTATCAGGTGGCACTCTTGCATATATTGCTCCAGAGATTATCCAGAAAAAAATAGCTACTTCCCAATCTGACCTGTATTCTATAGGAATTGTGCTTTACGAAATCTTATACGGTTATAATCCATTTATTGACAATGACCCGAATAATATAATACAAAATCAATTGAATAAAATTCCCAAATTTGATAAATTGCCAGAACAATCATTAAATAAGTATGTTGCTATTTGCCAAAAGCTATTACAGAAAAATCCAAAACAAAGATATAATTCAGCTATGGAAGTGGTGAAAGCATTAAATAAAAGTCCGATTTATCTCTTCACAGAGACACAAAGACACAGAAATTTATCTCTATATTATTTGAAAGGTGATTATCTAAATTTCCAATGGAATGAGCAACTAATTGAAAATATTAAGCATAATATCAAAAATAATGATAGTTCAATTAACCTAATAAAAGGCAATGATGGTACAGGAAAATCTACTCTGTTAAACGCATTAAAAACAATATTACAATTAAACCATTATTTTACAATAAATTATAAATATGTCCAATCTTACGATGATATTAGCAATTTATTAAATATCTCAAAGCTATTAGTTTTTAGTTTAAATATACCATACGAAAAGTTTGAACAACTTAAAAATAATCTAAATAAAACCGAACAAAATGATGAAAAAGTATATCAAATATTTTCATTCTATAAGAATGTGTTAAACAAGAGAACAAGAGTACAAGAGTTCAAGAGAACAAGATGACAAGAGAACAAGAGGACAAGAGAACAAGAGAACAAGAGAACAAGAATGGGAAAGCAAGAAATCCGATAATTTTCATTTTAGATAATGCTGATAAAGTACCAGATTTACTATACGATTGGATGAAATATCTATTAGAGAGTGAAATTAAAGACATCCATTTTATTATCAGTTCCAAAGAGCATCTGCCAGAAATTTTTGAATTAGCCACAAAAGAACACAAAAATACACTAAAAGGTTCATCACAGAGGCATATAGATATTGAGGAAAAATCTACCATTATAAATGAATTCCAATTACAAAATTTGACAGAAAATGAAATAGCCCCATTTATTCAAAATAAACTAACTAAATGTGAACAGATACCAGACAAAGTCATTTCATATCTTTATAAACAGACAAATGGAAATCTATTTCTATTGAATTTTTTGCTAACAAATTTCAAACAGGAAAATTATCTACAATATAAAGATAATAAATGGCTCTTTACAACACCTGATAAAATAATAAATTTGCCTGAATCTATTACAAAATTATTAAAAAATAATTTTGCTAGTTTAACTCTTTCTCAACAGGAAATGTTGAAATTTTTGTCTGTATTCACAATTACACTTCCTTATGATTTTCTGCTAAAATGTGTTAAGACATCTTTAAGACAATCTTTATCAAGCTTGACCAATAATGCTGAAAATGAAATTTATTATCTATTTAATTCCAATTGGCTAAAAAAAGAGGATGATTTTGTTCGTTTTGATAGTGATTATAAAAAACTGTTCATTATAAATAATTACAAAACAGACCATAACAAACATTATTATGAAATATCATCTCAAATGCTTGAGCAGTATTTTCAACAGCCATCATCGGAAATATTACAGGAAATCGCTCATCATTATATGAAAACTGATAAGTTCCAAAAATCTTATGATTATACAATGTTGTGTGGCGATACAAATGAGAATATAAATAAAAAAATTTACTGGTATGAAAAGTCCTTACAATTTGCTAAAAAATTGGATAAAAATAAAGTTTTTAAATCCATTCATAAACTAATGTCTGCTTATGTAAAGAATAACCAGTTTGTTAAAGCAGAAAATTTAATTGCATGTTATTTGCCGAGTTATGAAACAGACAAAAAAACATTCATACGATTGAGAGCGTATTTAGCCAATATTTATTTCAAAGAGGAAAAATTTTCAGAGGCATTGAGAATTTACAAAGATATTTATGATTATTATTTGACTGATTTGCCAGAAAAAGAGAGCTTTGATGTATTAGATAATTATACAGCCGATTTGACTAATCTGGGAAATTACGATAAGGCAAAGTGTATAATAGAAACTTACTTATCTACTGAACAGAATTTAAAGAAGGTTTATGTTGCGAGATTGAAAAATGAGTTAGGGATAGTAATGTATTTAAAAAACGAACCTGATAAAGCATTAAAGAATTATTTTTTAGCATTACAGAATCTAAATCAATATGAGCCAAGTCAATTGAAAGGACAAATATTTAATAATATTGGTGGAGTGTATATTAAAAAAGGCGATTTAATCAATGCTGATAAATATTATCACAAGGCATATAAAATCTATAATCAGTTTAATGTATTGTGGCTAAAATACAGTACTTTAATAAATATAGCGACAATAAATCGTATGCTTGGCAATTTTGAAAAAGCAAGAACTTATTGGGAAGAATCTCTTAATTACTTTGAGTTCAAACAGTCAATACTTTCTTTATCAGAAATTCATAATAATTTAGGCAGTTTATACTTTTATTTAGGAGATTATTCAAAGTCCAAATATCATTTTCAAAGAACTTTGAAATTATACCAAAAGCAAAACAATCCTGATACTATGCTAATGACATTAAATAATTTGGTAGAATTGAATTTTCTATGTAGAGATTTTGTTGAAGCGGAAAAAATAATTGCCAAAGTTATTCAACTTGCCAAAAAAAGACACAATATTTTTGAATTAGCATATTCTTACTATTTTTTAGGGAAGATTTATTTAGAGGCAAATAATAAATTGGCAGAGGAGATCTTTCTGAACTCAGCTGAACTTTTTGCGAGTATAAATGAAAAAGATGAGAAGCTAAAACCACAGATTGGATTATATGAGATTTATGCAAAAAATCAAGATGCACAATCTATGAACTTGTTTGAAGAAATTACGAGTAATATCACTGAAAGTCCTGAATTGAGTTTATTATTCCTCTGTTCCTTAATTAGATTACACAAATTAGATGAATTTATGAATCTTATGCCAAATGTGTGCATACAAGAGAATAAACTTACTGCTGAAAATAAGTGGCAATATCATTTTTTTATTGGAATTCACAACCAAGAAAATAACAGTTTAGAAGATGCTATTTATCATTATAAAGTAGCAATGGAAATAATAAAAGAGATGTGGGATAAATTGGACGAACAATCCAAGCAGAATTATTTAAATGACAAATTGAAAATAGAGTTAAAGGATAGAATGGATAGAACTTTTTGTAATTATAGTATATAGCATATTTGTTGCATAAATACAGGATTTCAAATCCTGTAAGATCAATTTAAATACTGTGTTCTCTGTGGCAAATGAATTCCTAAAAATGATAAGAGGAAAATAATGTCAGAAAAATTTTTTGAAGGATTAAATCTTTACGAAGATTTGCTTAAGAAACAAAAAGAGAAATTTGAGAGTTTGTTTAATACTTGTATGTTAATCAATGGGACTTATACTGTTGATAATTTATTTAGAGATATAGCAAGACAGAGTATAAAGTTATGTGGTGCTGAACGATGCTTTATTGGATTATTTCAAGATGGTAAAATAGATTTTAAGCTAGCCATATTTGATACAGATATAGAGATAGAATCGCCAGACAAGGAAATAAGTCATTTAATAATAAATAATACCTTAAAAACAAAGAAGCCACAATTGATAGACGATGCGTTAAGCGAAAGTCAAGAATACAGTGATAGTATTGAGCGTCTACAATTGAGGTCTGTTCTATGTGTGCCAATGATATATAATAAAAAAATTTTAGGCGTAATATATTTGGACAATCGCTCAGAAGTTAAAAAATTTGATATAACTGACTTATATTATCTCTCTATTTTTTCAAATTTTGCTGCTGTCTCTGTTCACAATACTTTATTGAATGCACTGTTGACAGAATCAGAAAAAAAATATCGTAATCTTGTGGAAAATGTTAATGATATAATTTTTTCTTTAGATGTTGACTGGAATTTCACATTTGTCAATAGAAATGGTGCAGATATTCTTGGATATACATCAGAAGAGATAATAGGAAAGTCCTTTTATAATGTAATCATTGCTGATGATTTGCCTGAATTAGAAAAATCATTCGCTAAAAGTCTAAATGGTATTCTCCAGCCATATGAAGTTAGAGTTATCACAAAAAATGGTGAAATAAAATATATATCAATATTTAGCAAACCTGTATTTAAGGATAATAATTTAATAGGAGTATTTGGTGTGGGTAGAGATATTACTTTACAGAAAGAATACGATGAGAAATTAAAAAGAGAGTTGGAGAAAAGAGCAAGAGAATTACATATTCGTTACAAGACAATTTTTGAAAATGCTAATGATGCTATTTTCATTATGGATGGCGAGAATTTTGTAGAGTGTAATAAAAGAGCTGTTGAATTGTTTGGGTTTCCGCGCGAGGAATTGCTTAAATTAAAGCCGTTTGATATATCTCCTGATACACAACCTGATGGAATATTATCAAAGACAAAAGCCAGAGAAAAGATACAATCTGCACTTAATGGTCAGCCACAGACGTTCTATTGGAAACATCTTACTTGTAATAATAAATTGATAGATACCGAGGTCTCATTAAATAAACTTAGCTTAAATGGCAAGGATTATATTCAGGCAATAGTTAGAGATGTAACTGAGCAAAAAGAATTAACTGCACAATTATTACAATCTCAAAAATTGCAATCAGTTGGCTTGTTAACTGGTGGAATTGCTCACGATTTCAATAATATATTAGCTGCGATATTAGGATATACACAACTTAGCCTATTAAAGGCGTCAAAGAGTACGCCTATTTATAAGCACTTGAAAGTGATTGAAGAATCAGCTCTGAGAGCCAAAGGATTAACTACAAATTTACTTGCATTTTCTCGGAAAATGAAAATACATCCTAAACCTATAAATATCAATGAAGAGATACAAAATGTCTATAAAATAGTAAGGAGTTCATTAAATAAGAATATAAATATAAAGCTAAATTTAGATAAAGATGTACTGTTGATTAGTGGAGAGCCATCGCGAATTAGTCGGGTAATTATGAATTTATGTATAAACTCAGCCGAGGCAATGCCGAATGGAGGAGATATAATTATTACGACAGAGCGTACTATTATTTCAGAAGATAAAGGATTTCTAATTCAAGGCAATTATATTAAGATTACCATTGAAGATACTGGAATTGGTATAGATGAAAAGAATATATCACATATTTTTGATCCATTTTTTACTACTAAGAAAAAAGGCACAGGACTTGGTCTATCAATTGTATATGGAATAATTAGGTCTCATAATGGAGAAATAAAAGTTGAGAGTAAGAAAGGTATTGGCACCAAATTTTCTATATATATCCCTGAGTATAAATCCGAAGGTAAAGTAGAAAGCAAACCAGCTGATAATAGACAAAATTTGTATGGTAAAGAAACTATTTTATTTGTAGATGATGAAAAGAATTTAGTTGATTTAACTGCCAGTTTATTAAAGCAATATGGATATAATGTATTATGCGCATATACTGGTGAACAAGGACTTGAAGTTTTTGCAAAGAATGAAGATAAAATAGATTTAGTTGTTTTTGATATTAGGTTGGGTGGAATGGATGGTATTGAATTTATCAACAGTGTACACCAGATCAAAGACAATATTAAAAGTATAGCAATTAGTGGTTTTATGACAGATAAAGATGACCAAGGATTAAAAAGTGCGAAAGTAGATAGTTTTTTAGGAAAGCCATTTAATTTAGATGATTTTTTAAAAAAGATTAGAGAAGTAATGGACCAATAAAACTATTAGAGTAAGTTGACAAAGTAAGAATAACAAATATGGAAAGGAATAAAAGGATATTCTTTGAAAATGAAAGAGTAAAGATTATTAATAAGAATGTCATTTTTACAAGAGAAATTCCAGAAAATAGCATAGATTTAATAATTACTTCTCCGCCTTATAATGTAGGCATAGAATACAATTCAAACAATGACAAAATTTCTTATAAGGAATATTTAGAGTTTAGTAAAGAATGGCTAACAAATTGTTATAAGTGGCTTAAGAGCGATGGGAGATTCTGTTTAAATATTCCATTGGATAAGAACAAAGGCGGACAACAGAGTGTAGGAGCTGACTTAACAATAATTGCCAAAAAAGTAGGTTTCAAATATCATTCTACAATTATCTGGAATGAAGGTAATATTTCCAGAAGAACTGCGTGGGGTTCTTGGATGAGTGCTTCTGCTCCTTATGTAATTGCTCCTGTTGAACTCATTGTGATTTTGTATAAAAAAACTTGGAAAAAGACCAGTGGAAGTAGAAAGTCAGATATAACAAAAAAAGAATTTATGGAATGGACAAATGG
>QMNM01000068.1 GCA_003647765.1 Candidatus Cloacimonadota bacterium | reverse complement strand
TTATACTTTAACATATAAATTTAGAAAATTATACTTACAACACCAATCTTACTTAATAATTAACTACATTTATTATAATTTACATTAACTTATAAATGCTTAATTAATACTATATCCCTTATAATCAAGAAAACTAAAACTAAATTTTGTTTTCTATAAATTTGTTGTCAATAAAAGTTTGGAAAATAAGAGGTCTTTCTATTTTTTGTTAAATAGCAGATGCAAAAATTTCTCAATATTTAGTTTGTTAAATTACAAGGTAGAAACCCAACTCGAGTTCAAAGAACCAGAGTCGAGTTTCTGCAATCGAAATTGTTGGCTTCTGTATATCAATCAGAATTTACTTTACAGTGCATTATAATATTCTATTGGCATTATATCAATCTTGATCTCTTGTTCAAACGACATTGAAACCTAGTTCTACTTCGTCTTTTCCTCTTTTTTTCTTTTTGAACTATCTCTTAATCTATTCAATATTCTCTCTCTATTTCTGTAATAATATTCTAAAGATCTCTTTTTTAATTCATCTCTATGGTCTTGATACCATTTTCGTCTTTGTTGTCTTATTTTTTCATAATTTCTTTTGATATACTCTCGTCTCCTCTCAATAATTTTTTCTTTATTCAGTTCATAATACTTCTTATAATATTCGTGTCTTCTTTCCTTATTTTTTTCATAATATTCACTCATTTGTTTAGATTCACAACTTTTGCATATATAACGATAATAGTTATCTTTTCTTAAATAAAACTCGCTTATTGGTTTTATTTTTCCACATTTTTTACATAATCTTTCTTTTGGTGGTGTTGATGTTCTTTTTTGATATTTCATTTTATAACCTCTCATTTTTTTGTACTGTTAATTTGTTATATTGGATATAATTTGTCAGCAGGCTAAATTACTTATTTTATATTATTCATAACTATTGAAAGATCGCTTTGACAAATTCTCTTGCATGGAAATTTTTCAAATCCTCTATATTTTCACCTATACCAATCAATTTTACTGGAATACCTAATTCATTGCGAATACCTACAACTATTCCTGCTTTGGCTGTGCCGTCTAATTTTGCAATAATAATTCCAGAAACTGGAATAGTTTCTTTGAATTTTCTTGCCTGAACAAGACCATTCTGTCCAGTAGTAGCATCTAACACTAACAAGATTTCATGTGGAGCATCTGGAATCAATTTTTGGGTTGTCCTGACCATCTTTTGAAGCTCTTTCATTAAATTGACTTTTGTATGTAATCTACCAGCAGTGTCAACTAATACTATATCATATCCTTTTGCTTTTGCAGAAATTATGCCATCATACACAACAGACGATGGGTCAGAACCGTACTTTTGCTTGATAATAGGCACATTCACACGCTTTGCCCAAACCTCTAATTGCTCCTCTGCTGCTGCTCTAAATGTATCAGCAGCTACTAATAATACCGATTTACCTCTATCTTTATAGAGTTTCGCTAATTTACCAATAGAAGTTGTCTTTCCTACGCCATTTACTCCAACAAAAATAATGATATATGGTTTCTGCTCAGGATTTAAATTTATAGAATTTGTAGCACCTTCATATTCGCTTACCAATATATTTTCTATAATATTTTCTAAAATGTCTTGTATCTTATTAGGATCTTTTGTTTTGGTAATTCTTAACTCTTCTTTTAACTTATCAATAATATTTAATGACATCTGTATTCCAACATCAGATTGAATAAGAACTTCCTCAATATCTTCAATTAGATCTTCATCTATCTTGCAATGAAGATTAACTAGCTCAGATATCTTCCCAATGAAGCTAGTTCGCGTCCTTACTAATTTCTTGCGTAACTTATCTAATAGACTCAAATCCTCTCCTTAAAATTTTGTCAAAAACTAAAAAAACAAATTTTTATATCAAGTTTTTTTATACGCTTTTACAAAATCATTTTGTACTTAAATAAGTGTCCAATAAATTTAGTGCATTTTTAGTGTATTCCAAATTAGATGTTCACTGTCTAACTGGGTGAATTCATGGCAAAAAATTTTTGTGATTTAGTATAGTGATATATATCATAATTACATACTCTCGTTTCAGAAATCCAGTTTGTAAATGCGAATTAAATTTGACATCTCTATATGGCTTTTTAGACATTACCAACCGATCTAGGACTTGAAAATGGGTAAATGGGTAAATGAGTAAATGGGTGAATGAGTGAATGAGTAAATGAAAAATAGAACATTTTTTGTGCAGTTTTGTGGCTAATTCATAAGATTGCTTCATCTTGATAAATCATTGTTCGCGTTAGTTCGTATAGTTTGTATAAGTTCGCGATTGCAAGTTCGCAGTGACAGGAAAATTTTATTTTACAAATCTCATAAAAAATAATTTCTAGGAGGAATAATATGCCAGTTATCAAATTGGAGAAAGTATTATCCAATCACTTAGAGGGTCTAATGGAAAAAGGAACACTTAAAGGTAAGGAAATGGTAACAACAGGTGTAAAACCTGCTGAAGGCAAAAAGGGTCCAAGATATTTTATTGAAGGTCAAGGCGATAAAGAGTTCCTTAAAATGAATGCCAATTCTTATCTTGGTATGTCTCTACGAAAAGAGGTAATAGAAGCAGAGGAAGAGGCATCAAGAAGATTCGGTGCCGGTCCTGGTGCTGTTCGCTTTATTAGTGGAACTTATCAGCCACATATTGAGTTAGAGAAAAAATTGGCAAAGTTTCATAACAGAGAAACTGCAATGATATTTAGCTCTGCATATTCTACTGTTATGGGCATATTATCACCACTTATTAGTAAAGAGACAATTGTAATAAGTGACGAATTAAATCACAATTGTATAATCAATGCTATACGGCTTTCCAGACCGAAAATAAAGGAGATTTACAAGCATCTTGATATGGATGATCTGGAGGCAAAAGTTAGAAATAATATTGGCAAAGGCAAACGAGTCATAATTGTTACTGATGGAATATTTAGTATGAGAGGCGACCATGCTCAGCTTGATGTTATCTCTAATATTGCTAAAAAATACAATGCAGAATTTGAGGAAGGCGTTATCACGATTGTAGATGATTCTCACGGTGTTGGTGCTTTTGGTAAGACAGGAAGGGGAACAGAAGAATATACAAATGCTGATGGTATAGATATTATAGTTGCTACATTGGGAAAAGCACTTGGCGTAAATGGTGGATATCTTGTGGCAAGTTCAACTATAATCAACTATTTGCGTGAGACAGCCCCTTTCTATATCTATTCTAATCCGATTACTCCTTCAGAAGCAAGTGCTGCTATGAAATCACTGGAAATCCTGGATAGTGAAAAAGGAATGGAGATACTAAAACATCTACGCAAGTTGACAAAACATTTTGAAAAAGGGTTAGTTGAATTAGGTTATGAGATTATTGAAAGTGAACATCCGATTGTGCCTCTAATGATTAGAGATACACAAAAGACATCAGAATTAGTCAAATATCTGACTGAAAATGGGATTTTAGCAACAGGTCTAAATTTCCCTGTTGTTCCAAAAGGCGATGAAGAGATAAGATTCCAGATTTCTGCTGACCATACTGAATATGATATTGACTATGCACTTAATGTATTGAAAAATTATCAAGAGTTACATATCTAAGCGATATATTAGTTCAATCTATGATAAATTATGGAATACGAAGCAATCTTGAAATCTAACAAAGAGATTGCTTCTTTTTATTCCATTTTAGAGTTGTATCTATAATCTGCTGGACTTAAGCAGAGTCGTGCTTTTCTTGAATTGTTTAAGTATCCAAATAAGAAATAAAAATGAAAAACACTATCAATTATCACCAAAGCTGTTTAGTCAAAAAGCAAATTTTCATTTTAGGAAACGAGGAAATTTTACAAAAGGAGAAAATTGGTATATTTGTTTCAAGGGCGATTCCTTTAAGTATAATAATTCCAGCAGAATTAGTTTGTTGCGAAATTTTGGAATAATCTAAGTCGCGCGACAATGTTTATATTTGGAGTTTATTAATGGCTCTATGTTGTTTTGTGGCTAAATTTTAATAATATAAAAAAATATAGAAAGGATGTCTTATGTTTTTTAATGGGGATAAAATGAAACAAGTGTTTCTTAAAGCAAAAAAGGAACGATTTGCAATTGTTGCCAGTAATATTGCTTTTGATGGTGCTGTAAGGTCTATTTTACAAGCCGCTGATAATGTCAAATCTGATGTGCTAATTCAGATAAGCACAGGTGCTTGTAAATATGCAAGTGGTATCAATAATGTCAATGTCGGCGCATCTGTATTATCGTCCATTGTAAAAATTTTGTCAGCACAATACAGAAATTCAGGAGCAGGATTGCATATTGACCATGCTACACCTAATTATTTTGATTTTGTAAAATTCTGCATTGAAAATGGACTGGTCAGCTCAGTAATGATTGATGCTTCCAAAGAGAAAATGGAAGATAATATCAGAATAACCAAAGAAGTAGTGTATCTAGCTCATAAACATAATATAATTGTAGAGGGTGAAATTGGCTATATTAAGGGTCAAGAAGATGAGATTGTATCTGATGAGCAATTATACACAAATCCTGATGAAGCATTGGAATTTGTAAAAAAGACAGATGTGGATTTATTCGCGGCTTCTATTGGCACAAATCATGGTGTTACCAAAGGCAAAAATGTGCATTTGCGTTTAGACCTGATAGAAAAGATTGATAAATTGCTAATAGAAAATGGAGTGGAAAGAGGTATAGTATTGCATGGTGCTTCTGGCTTGACAAAGGAGCAACAACAAGGAGCAATTTCCAGAGGTGTAGTAAAAATTAATAAAGACACACGCTACCAAATGGAATACGCATCTGCTGTACAAAAATTCTGGGAAGAAAACAAAGATGCTATTGTCTGTCCAAAGGGGATGAGTGAAGATGATTACATCCCGGACAAAAAGCGTTTTGACCCAAGAAAATGGCTAATTAAAGGCGAACAAGCAATTCAAAAAGCCGCAGAAAATTTAATGGATATCTGTGGTAGTAAAGAGCATTCTATCCTATTGTAAATTAAGATTATTTGGACGTAGAGCGACACTAAGATTATTTCTCTCTCTGTGGCTTCGCTCTTCGCCTCACGCTCTTCGCCCTACGCTTTTGTGTCTCTGTGGCAATTAGGAGGTAAAATATTATTAACCATTATCAACACACACAAATCGGGTATTTGATTATAATTGCATTAGTTATCGTGCTGATTTTAATTGTATATTTGACGACTGTTTATGGTTTCAATTGGATTGCTCTTTCAGCCTTTGTTATAATTGGAGTTTGTATAGTATTATTCGCAGTGCTAACTGTATTGATTGAGGAAGATGTTTTAGAAATTCGCTTTGGTCCTGGACTTATCCGAAAGAGATTTCCTTTGAAAGATATTGAGTTATGCCGTATCGTGAAGAACCCCTTGTATTATGGCTGGGGAATTCGTTTGACTCCCAATGGCTGGCTCTATAATGTTTCTGGCTCTTATGCAGTTGAGATTAAGATGAAAACAGGTAAGAAATATAGAATTGGCACTGATGTTCCGAATGAGCTTGAAACGGCTATTCAACAATCTATTGAGAGAAGCTGAATATAACATAGAACTAAAAAATTAAACTTTGTGAAAATCAGTACAAAGAGAACACTTAGAAATGTTTTCTCTGTGCCTCTGTGGCAAATTAGGAGGAACACAATGAATAAGCAAACTATTATGGATTTAGATGTTAAGGGTAAAAAAGTGCTTGTCAGAGTAGATTTTAATGTCCCTCTGGACGAGAAGCAAAATATTACTAATGATAAGCGTATTATATCTGCTTTACCTACAATCAATTATTTATTAGATAACAGAGCAAAAATTATTTTGATGTCTCATTTGGACAGACCAAAAGGAAAAGTCATTCCAAAATTATCTCTGAAACCAGTTGCTAAAAGATTATCAGAATTACTTGGCAAAGAAGTAAAAATGATGCCAGATTGTATTGGTAAAGAAGTAGAACAACAAGTTAAACAACTAAAAGAGTGTGAAATTGCCTTACTGGAAAATACCAGATTTCATAAAGAAGAGACGAACAATGATTCAGAATTTGCCAAAACCTTAGCAAATTTAGCCGATATATTTGTCAATGATGCTTTTGGAACTGTTCATCGTGCTCATTCCTCAAATGTAGGTGTAGCTCAATATTTACCATCAGCTATCGGATTTTTGATAGAAAAGGAAATTAAATATCTAAATGAAGCAATAGAGAATCCAGAAAGACCTTTCACTGCAATTTTAGGTGGTGTAAAAGTATCTGATAAAATTGATATGATTACTAACCTTTTAGAAAAGGTTGATAATCTTCTCATTGGTGGGGCAATGATGTTCACTTTCCTTCGTGCAATGGATTATCAAACTGGTAGGTCTAAACTAGAAGAGGATAAAATTGATTTGGCAAAAGAGCTGTTAAACAAAGCAAAAAACAATGGAGTTAATCTTATCCTGCCCAAAGATGTTGTCATAGCAGATAAATTTGACAATGATGCTGATATTAAAGAGGTATCGGTAAATAATATTCCTTCTGAATGGATTGGACTGGATATTGGGAGTGGAACTATTGCAGAATTTCAAAATGTTATCAAGGCGTCAAAGACCATTGTATGGAATGGACCTATGGGTGTATTTGAGATGGAGAATTTCGCAAAAGGAACATTATCCATAGCAAAAGCACTTGCAGAAGTAAAAGCAATAACAATTATTGGTGGCGGTGATTCTGCATCTGCTGTTGAAAAATTCGGCTTATCAGAAGCTATGACTCATATTTCTACAGGCGGCGGAGCATCTCTCGCATTCCTTGAAGGAAAAGAATTACCAGGAATCTCTGCAATTCAAGATGACAAGAGTTCAAGATAACAAGAAATCAAGAAGAGAACGCTGATGCTGTCAAATAGAAATATTCCAGTAAAAATTTATTCGTGAAGAATAGCACACTGATAAGAAATTAAAAATGACTAATTATAAATATCTAATAAAATTTCAAAATCCAAATTTCTAATGATAAATAACACTGATAAAAAATTAAAATTACTCAGTGTCCTTAAATTTTTCTCTGTGTCCTCTGTGTCTCTGTGGTTACTTTATTTGTGTTTTTTTGCGTCCAATTAGCAAATTTCTTCGTGTTTTTCGTGGCTAACAAAATTCTATGTCTGATAATTTTTCGTGTTTGTTCGTGTTTTTTGTGGCTAAATTTGACAATAT
>QMNM01000067.1 GCA_003647765.1 Candidatus Cloacimonadota bacterium | reverse complement strand
CTTCGTGGGTTTAAGTATTTGATAATAATGCAAAAGGGGGAATTGGAAAATAACAATATATTATGAACTTAACAAAGTATTGAAAACCATCAACTAATTATTAGGAAACTGAATTATGTCTAAAGATTTTTATACAAGATTTCTGGGATTTATTAAGGAACACAAATTAGTTAATAAACAGGATAGAATAATTATTGCTGTATCTGGTGGGCTGGACTCTACTGTTTTGCTTTACTTAATGAAAGAGATAAGAGAAGAATTAGAATTGACAATTATTGCAGTTCATATCAATTATCAATTAAGAGATGGTGAGTCAGATAGAGATGAGAAGTTTATCAGAGAGTTATGTCTACACTGGTCTGTTCCATTGATTTGTCATCGTGTTTCTATTCATAGTAAATCTGATGTAGAGAATAATGCTCGTCAAATTCGCTTTCAAGCATTCAATAAGATAAAAGATGAATATGCGTTTAGTAAGGTTGCATTAGGACATAACAAAAATGACCAAGTAGAGACCCTTCTTCTTCATTTATTTCGTGGAGCAGGTATTACTGGATTACGAGGTATTCTGCCTAATAATAATGGTATTATTCATCCCTTATTAGCATTTACCAGAGAAGAAATTATGAAATTCGCTAATGAAAATAATATAGTATATTGTCAGGACACTACTAATGACGAATCAATTTTTGAGAGGAATAAAATCCGTCATCAAATATTACCACTAATAAAGCAAAATATCAATCCTAATATTATTGATAGATTAGCTAATACTACAGAAATTTTCCGCAAAACAGATCTGCTTTTAAGAGAAAAAGCTAATATACTATTTACAAAACTGATGATTAAAAACAAAAATGATAAGTACATCTTTCCTGTTAAAGAATTGATTAAAGAGAATGAGGTAATTCTTTTTTATTTTTTTAGAAAGATATTCGCGCTTCTTACGGATAGTGAAAAAGATTTCTATCAGATTCATTTTGAAGATATTCTCTCATTGATAAAAAAGAGTACTAATAGATACATAAGGATTGCTGATAATGTTTATGTGCTGAAAAAATATAAAGATATTATGTTTCTTGATAAAGAGCCAAAAATAGATATTAGCAGTAAAGAACGCAATCTCAATAGATTTCCTCGCAGAATTTTATTTGAAAATTTTTATATATCTTTTAAGACAATAGAACACAAAAAGAGTAATAAATACGACTTCACTAATAAAAATATTGCTTTTGTAGATAGAGACAAGATAAACTTGCCAATAAAAATCAGGCACAGGAAATTTGGTGACAAATTCTATCCTTTAGGAATGAACTGTCCCAAAAAATTAAAGGATTTCTTTATTGATTTAAAAGTCCCTCGTTTTGAGCGAGATTCTGTCATTATTATTGCTGATTCTAATAAGATTATTTGGGTGGCTACATATCGGATTGATGAAAGAGTTAAGATTACAGAAAATACTAAACACATATTAAGAATTAAATTGAGTAAGAAGATTCGCTCTTTTAGGAGAGCAAGAAGGAAAAAGAACAGATGAATGTAAATATGATGTCAGCAGATATAAAAAAGGTATTAATTACTGAGCATCAGATACAAGAAAAAGTTGCAGAATTAGGTGCTATAATTTCTAAGGATTATCAAGGGAAAAATCCTATACTAATCAGTATTTTAAAAGGTGGAGTTGTTTTTTTAGCGGATTTAATGAGAAAAATAACGATTCCTATAGAGATAGAGTTTTTAGGTATATCTAGCTATGGCAAATCTACTAAAAGTTCAGGTGTAGTCAAAATTGTTAAAGATTTGAATATAGATATACGAGGAAGGCATGTACTAATTATAGAAGATATTGTAGATACAGGATTGTCTTTGACTTATATAAAAAATATGTTAATAGCCAGAAATCCACAAAGCTTAAAAATATGTGCTTTATTGGATAAATACGAAGCGCGCGTTCAAGAGATATTTATAGATTATCCCGGATTCCAAATTAGTAATGAATTTGTTGTAGGTTATGGTCTGGACTATGCAGAAAAATACCGAAATTTATCATATATTGGGGTGTTAAAGCCTGAATATTATAAACAAAAAGGAGATTATAATCTAAAATGACAGAAGAGCAACAACAAGAACACAAGAACACAAGAATACAAGAATACAAGAATACAAGAACACAAAAACACAAAAACACAAAAACACAAGAACACAAGAGGAGTCCATCCAAAGAGAAAACTAGATCGAAAAATCAGGAAAAGCATTATAAAAAAACCACAAAGGAAGAAAATAAAAAAATCAATCCAGAATTTTGGAAAAGGATGCCTGATGCAAAAAATACCAGTACAATCACCTTTTGGATCATTTTATTATTGGTTATTATTATTGCTTATCAATTGTTCTCATCCAAAAAAGAGATAAAAACAGTATCTTACTCAAATTTTTTAGCGAATATAGAAAGTGGACAAGTAGAAAAAGTAACCTTTATTGATAGAGAGATTATATACAAAATTGGAAATATAGAGTTAAAAACTCACATTCCATTCAGAGATCCGGAATTAGTTAGAGAATTGCGCGATAAAGGTATTGAGATAGAATCTAAAGAGACCTCTAATTTGATGTCAGCAATTTTTTCATGGCTTCCATTTCTTCTATTTGTCGGGTTTTGGATTTTTATGATAAAAGGAATGCGTAATGGTGCAGGAAAAGTATTTAGTTTTGGTAAAAGCAAAGCACGATTATTGCGGCAGGACCATTCTGTAACAACTTTTAAGGATGTAGCAGGAGTGAATGAAGCAAAAGAAGAATTAGAAGAGATAATAGAATTTTTACGAGAACCTGAAAAGTTCAAAAAGTTAGGTGGACGAATTCCGAAAGGTGTGATTTTATTAGGACCGCCTGGCACAGGAAAAACATTGTTGGCCAAAGCTGTAGCTGGTGAAGCAAAAGTCCCTTTCTTTAGTATTAGTGGCTCTGATTTTGTAGAAATGTTTGTTGGAGTCGGTGCATCTCGTGTTAGAGATTTATTTGAACAAGGTAAAAAAAATGCTCCTTGTATCATATTTATTGATGAATTAGATGCTGTTGGTAGATATCGCGGTGCTGGTATTGGAGGTGGCCACGATGAAAGAGAGCAAACACTAAATCAATTATTAGTAGAAATGGATGGATTTAATCCTAATGAGAGTGTAATAGTTATTGCAGCAACAAATAGACCTGATGTTTTAGACCCAGCTTTACTTCGTCCAGGCAGATTTGACAGACAGGTAATAGTTGATAGACCTGATGTGCGTGGTAGAGAAGGGATTCTAAAAGTGCATACAAGAAATGTTCCTATCTCTAGAGATGTAAAATTATCTGTTATTGCTAGAAGTACACCTGGGTTTTCCGGAGCTGATATTGCAAACTTGGTAAATGAAGCATGTTTAATAGGTGCGAGAAGAAAGCATAGAAGCGTGAAAATGAGTGATTTTGAGGAAGCAAAAGATAAAGTAATAATGGGTAAAGAACGAAGAAGTTTGGTACTTAGTGAAGAGGAAAAAAGAAATACTGCTTATCACGAAAGTGGGCATGTGATCACTGCTAAATTTACTCCTGGTAGTGATGAGATTCACAAAGTTACAATTATTCCTCGTGGGCGCTCATTAGGTTCTACTCATTATCTACCGATTGATGAACGACATACTTATTCCAAACAATATTGTGAAGGATTATTAGTTCATCTATTAGGTGGAAGAGTTGCTGATGAAATATCATCTGGACAACCTACTACAGGAGCTGGCGATGACTTGAAACAAGCTACTGATTTAGCAAAAAAAATGGTATGTGAATGGGGTATGAGTGAAAAATTAGGACCTATAACCTACGGAAAGAGAGAACACAATATATTTTTAGGTAAAGAGATCTCAGAAGAGAAAAGAAATTTTAGTCAAGAAACTGCTCGCTTAATAGACCAAGAAATAAAAGAATTTATAAATCAGGCATATGAAAAGGCGAGAAACATTTTAACAACACATCATATATTGCTTGATACAATGGCAGAAAACTTGCTACAGAAAGAGACCCTTGACAATAAGCAAATAAACAAGATTCTTGATGATTACCTGACAAACAATAAGAAAATTGCAGCTCTCGTTCCTGAATCTATCATTGAAAATTTAAAAGACACATCCAAGAGTGTGAAAAAATAGAGGAAATTTTTGAGGTTTTATCTATGTTTAAAGGAACTACAATTATAGGTGTAAAGAGATATAATAAAGTAGCCATAGGTGGAGATGGTCAAGTAACCTTTGAGAATACTATATTAAAGGAATCAGCAAAGAAGGTTCGTACTCTTTATAATGGCAATGTTTTGGCTGGCTTTGCTGGTGCAACAGCTGATGCGTTTACTCTTTTTGAAAAATTTGAGGAAAAATTGAAACAATATAAAGGTGATTTATTAAGGTCAGCTGTGAGTTTAGCTCAGGACTGGCGAACTAATAAAATTTTGCGAAGATTAGAAGCTATGATTATTGTAGCTGATAAGAAGAATCTCTTACTTATTTCAGGCACCGGAGATGTTGTAGAGCCAGATGAAGAAGTTATTGCTATTGGCTCAGGCGGTGCTTATGCTTTAGCAGCTGCTAAAGCATATTTAGAAAATAGTAAACTGAGCCCCAGACAGATTGTAGAAAAGTCGCTTCGTATTGCGGCTGAAATATGTATCTATACTAATAATAAATTTACTATTGAGGAGCTGTAATGTTTGATATGGAAAAATTAACCCCAAGACAGATAGTTAAGGAATTAGATAAGTATATCATAGGACAGGATAAGGCAAAAAAAGCAGTGTCTATTGCTTTACGAAATAGATGGAGAAGATTGCAAGTGTCAGAAGATTTGAGAGATGAAATTCTACCTAATAACATAATCTTAATAGGACCTACAGGCGTAGGAAAAACAGAAATTTCTAGAAGATTGTCAAAATTGGCTAATGCACCTTTTGTTAAGGTTGAGGCATCAAAATTTACAGAAGTCGGATATGTAGGTAGAGATGTTGAGTCAATGATTAGAGAATTGATGGACTTAGCTGTTAGTAATGTAAAAGCACAACGGCTTGAAGATGTTGAAGAAAAAGCAATAAAAAATGCTGAGGATAAAATATTGTCTATACTCTTGCCACCCATTAAAAAATCATCATTTAGTTTAAAATCTGCATCAGGTATCCAGGAATATAAAAAAGCACTTGAAAAACAAAATCATACAAGAGGAAAATTACGAAAAATGTTAAAAGCAGGAGTTTTGGATGAAAGAGTAATAGAAATTGATACTAATGATTTAATAACATCAAGAGTAGAGGTATTTTCTAATTTTGGATTAGAGAATTTTGATATAAATATTGGAGAAGTATTCGGAGGTATGATTCCATTTCAAGAGAAAAAGAAGAAGCAAAAAATGAGTATAAAACAAGCATTAGATTATCTAACTGTATCTGAATCTCATAAGTTAGTAGATATGGAAGAAGTAAAGAGAGATGCTAAATATTTAGTTGAAAATAATGGAATTATATTTTTGGACGAGATAGACAAAATTGCAGGTAATAAAAGTGGTGCTGGGCCAGATGTTTCCAGAGAAGGTGTACAGCGAGACTTATTGCCTATTATAGAAGGCAGTAATGTGCCTACAAAATACGGTATGGTTAATACTACACATATTCTTTTTATTGCATCAGGTGCTTTCCATTCGTCTAAACCTTCTGACCTGATTCCTGAATTACAAGGCAGATTCCCTATTCGTGTAGAATTGAATAGCTTAACAAGGGATGATTTTGTCAAAATCTTAACTTTACCCAGAAATGCACTGATAAAACAATATCAAGCATTATTATCTACAGAAAAGGTGGAACTACATTTTACCAAAAGTGCGATTGAAAAGATTGCTGATTATGCAGCTCTGGCTAATGAAAAAATGGAAGATATAGGTGCAAGAAGATTACATACTGTAATGACTACTCTATTAGAGCGATATCTTTTTAATCTGCCAGATGGAAGGGTTAAGAAGGTAAGAATATCTGAAAAAACCGTTGTAGATATATTAGATAGTATTATCAAAGATGAAGATTTAACAAGGTATATCTTGTAAAATGAAGATTGCGAAAGGTTTTTAATTTTCGCAAAATTATACAAATTAGGAGGAAGATATGAAAAAGTATTGTAAGAAAATCTTGGTGGGTTCAATAATATCAGCAGGAATCATCATTATTGTTTATTTAATTAAAATGTCCTCTTTGCTAATCAAGATTAGTAAAGCACTTCCAAATTATCTTAAAGATCAACTTTTTGCTGAAGATGTCTCTTTGAATATTCATGCGAATTTGTTGAAGAAAATGCACATTAAAATTAATATGGTGAATACATTAGAATTAGAAGAGGATGAGATAAGAAACAAGATAATTGATTATCTTATAGAGACATTTCCATTAGCGAGAAAATTTGATTTAGATATTGATCTCTTTTTGGATGAGAAAGAGGAAGTAAAGGATACTTATCAAGAAGATGAAAACAAAGAGGAAGAGATTGAACCTGTTGAAAAAGAAGAAGAAATAGATGAACAGAAAGAGGAAATAGAAAAGTCAAAAGATAAAGAATGAGATTGAATTCTTATTTTTATTGTTTTATAATTTCCTATCAGTGATATTTATCATTAGAAATTTGGATTTTGATATTTTATTAGATATTAGACATTTGTAATTAGTTATTTTTAATTTCTTAGTGTGCTATTCTTTCTTTGTAAAATTAATTTTATGAGGGAATTATGAAAAGAATATTAGTAACAGGAGCAGTTGGACAAATTGGGTCAGAATTGACAATGGCTCTGCGAGAACGATATGGAAATGATAATGTCCTTGCAACAGGACATAGAACGAAGCCGAGTGAAAAACTTCTCAATTCAGGACCTTTTGAATTCATTGATTGTGCAGTCATTGATACAATTGTAGAGGTTGTAAAAAAGTATAATATTAGCACAATTTATCATCTTGGAGCAATACTTTCAGCAGTAGGAGAGGCAAAACCTCAACTTGCATGGAATGTTAATATTAATGGTCTTTATAATGTATTAGAGGTTGCTCGTGAGTATAACTGTGCTGTGTTCACTCCAAGTTCTATTGGTGCTTTCGGGCCATCTACTCCAAAAGATAACACGCCACAGGATACTATTCAGCGACCTACTACTATGTATGGAGTTACAAAGGTTGCAGGAGAATTGCTCTG
>QMNM01000066.1 GCA_003647765.1 Candidatus Cloacimonadota bacterium | reverse complement strand
TGGATAGGAAACTGGTCTGAACTTGGTGCAATTGATATGAATGGTAATCAGATTTATAGTAATATTGGTACTGCTGTACAGAGTTTGTACGGTAGTGCTTATGATCCTTGGACAGATGGTGGTCCATATCTATGGTTATTCTCACAAGAAGGTGGTTCAGTATTACATCAATTTGATATTGCAACTCAGACATTTACAGGTGTAACTCATAATGCTGCTGATATTCCTGGATTTGATGCAGGTATTGCTGGTGGTGCTGCCACTTATATTAACGATGATGCTATCTTTGTTCTTCTTGTAAATGTTCAGCAGGATCCGAATCTTGTAGCAGGTTATGAATTGGCACTTACATCAGATCCAAATGCACCTGGTGCACCAACTGATTTTGTGATTACTCCTGGTGCTGCTGGTGCCTTAGAAGCAACATTAGATTGGGTAAATCCATCTGTTAATTCAGTTGGAGACCCATTAACAGAATTGACTTCTGTTGAAGTATATCGTAATGATGATTTGGTCTATACTGTAACAAACCCAGTTATTGGTGGACCAGAGACATGGACAGATACAACTGTTCCTGACCCTGGTATATATACTTATAAGATAATACCTGTCAATAGTTATGGAAATGGTCTTCCAGCAGTTGACCAAGCCTGGATAGGTGAAGATGTTCCTGCTGCTGTTGAGAACTTATTGGCTGAAGATGTCAGCACTGATGACTTTGCAGTATTGCTCACTTGGGATAATCCTACAGAAGGATTACACGGTGGATACTTCACAGGTGTAACTGGATATCATATTGTTCGTAATGATGGTGCTGAATTTGATATTGCAGGCCCTGTAACTGAATGGACAGATGATACTGTGCCTGTTGCTGGAACTTATCAGTATGATGTTACAACTGTTAATGATATTGGAATGGGTGGAACAGAAACTTCTAATCCTGTAGTAGTTGGTGACTTCTTAATACTTGAGAATTTTGACACATTCCCACCTGCAGGTTGGTATAGAGAAGGTGTTAATGGCGGTATGAACTGGCGAGGTGTTAATACTAACAATGCTGGTGGTACTGCTCCTGAAGCAGAATTCTACTGGTCTCCTTCAACTATTGGTGAACAAAAATTAGTAACTCCACAGTTAAATACTGTTGGTATGGCTTCATTAGCATTAGAATTCAAGACCTATATTAACCATTTCAGTAATTCTTATACTGTAGGTGTAAAAACTACATCTGATGGTACAAATTGGAATGATGCCTGGACAATAGTAGTAAGTAGTAGTATTCCTGCTCACACTGAAGATGTTCTAATTACAACTCCTGATGTTGGCTCTGCTACTTTCCAGATGTGCTTCTTCTTTAATGGAGATTCCTTTGATATAAACTGGTGGGATATTGATGATGTATCACTTGCTGAAGGACCATCCATAGAGTATGGTAACATCTCTGGAACTGTTACATTAAATGGTGGACCTGGTAATGTAGAAAATGTTGAAGTAGAAGCAGGCGGCATTGTAGTAAATCCTGATGCTTCTGGTTATTATATAATTGAAGATCTTCTTGTAGGTCTCTATGATGTAACTGCCTCCTTAACTGGTTATATTCCACAGACAATTGAGAATGTAGAAGTTCTTGCAAATCAGACAACAGAGAATATTGACTTTGTATTAGATCCATCTGAATTTATTGAATTCATTTATGATGATGGTTCTGCTGAATGGGGTTGGTGGGTACAAGGCCCTGCTGGTCCTTCTGATTACTTCTCTGAGAGAATAACTGTGGAAGAAGGCGTGTTACCTGCTCCTTATAGTGCAGAAAAAATTAAGATATACTGGTATGACCACGGTAATTATTCTCCAACTAATATGGACATTATGTTATGTCCTGCTGTTGGTGGTGTTCCAGATTTGAATAATCCATACTTTACTGAGAGCTTCCCTGTTACACAAGCTCAACTGAATACCTGGGTAGAATATGAATTAGGTACTGATGGCATACAAATTCCAGAAAATGGCGATATCTTTATCGTTGTTCACTGGACACCAGGCGCTCAAAATGGTCCGTGGGTTGGTTCTGACCAAAATGGTCCGATGTTTAATCGTAGTTGTTGGTCATTAGACGGAGTTTCATGGAATCCATTATCTGGTGACAACTTTATGATGCGTCTACTTGCTGCTCCAGGTGGCCCACCTCCAATTGGCTGGATTACTGGTAATGTTGAACTTGTCGGCGGTGCTGGTAATGTTGAAGATGTTGAAGTTACTGCTGGTGATGTAACAGTAAATCCTGATGCTAATGGTGATTACATTATTGAAATAAATGAAGGCACTTACGATGTTACTGCTTCTCTTGAAAATTATGAACCACAGACCATCACTGGTGTAGAAGTAATAGAAGGTCAGACCACAGAAAATATTGACTTCACCCTTAACTACATTCCACAACCAGGTTGGATTGAAGGAACTGTTACTCTAACTGGCGGTAGTGGTAATGTAGAAGATGTTGAAGTTACTGCTAATGGCACAACAGTAAATCCTGATGCAAGTGGATATTACATAATTCCAGATCTTGAACCAGGTCTTTATACTGTTTCTGCTTCATTAGAGAATTATCCAACTGTAACTTATGAAGATGTAGAGGTTCTTGAAGGTCAAGGAACTACTGTTGACTTTGAGTTAATTTCCAACGCACCTGCTTGGTTCCTTATGCCAGGTACACAATATTCAATGGTAGTTATGGCTACTATTGATTTAGACCTTACAGATGAGGAATTCACAGGTGAAGGTGGCAATATGGCTGTTGCATTTGGACCAGAATTTATTGCAAATCCAGATACACTTGTTGTTCGTTCCTTTGGTTTGTGGCAAGTATTACCTACTGGAGGCTTCTGGTACTTCACTATTGTTGGAAATGAAGACCCAGGTCAAATTATGATAGGATTCAAGATATACGATGCTACAACTCAAGAAGTATATCTATGTAATGAATCAGTCGGATTTGAGAACAATGCTACAATTGGTAGTCCAACTGATCCATTCATACTTACTGCTCCAGCTGGTGGTGTTGAAGAGCAAACTATCAGCTTAATTGAAAACTGGAACTGGATTTCTACTTATGTACATCCAGAGGATACTAGTATAGAAGCTGTATTTGGTGTTCTCGGTGATGCTGTTCACCAAGTTAAATCACAAACTCAATCCAAAATTTACGAAAATGGTGTATGGATTGGTGATTTAATGAATATAGTTGACGGTGAATCCTATGTGGTTCAGATGAATAGTGCAGCTGATCTTACAATATCAGGAACCTTAATTGATTATACTGTTCCAATACCTTTGGATGCAGAATGGAATTGGTTAGGTTATGTACTGAAAGATCCTTATGACTTCCAGGTAGCTCTTGCTGGTATTTTAGATAATATGTCCCAGATTAAGAATCAGACACAGGCATCTATCAAATGGGGTAGCAATTGGTATGGTACTCTGACTACTATGGAAGCTGGTGTTGGCTACAAGGTCTTTATGGATCAAGCTGACGAATTGGTTTATCAAACTGGCACCAAAGTCGCAAGTGTAGAACCTGTTCCTACAAATGCAATGAATTGGAAACCAATGGCTGGTACACAGTATAATATGGTTGTAATAGCTAATATCAATGCTGACCCAACTAGCTTGGTTGCTGCATTTGATAATGAGAACAATTGCCGTTCAGTTGGTAAATGGGAAGATGGATTCTGGTACTTTACTATTGTAGGAAATGAAAATGGTGAAGCCATCAGCTTCAAAATGTATGATGGCGACATATATGAGAGTGCTGAAACAATCACATTCTCTAATGATGAAACACTTGGTACACCAGATAATCCTATTACCATTACTATGTCCACTGGAGCAAATACTCCAACTACATACAACTTATCACAGAACTATCCTAACCCATTCAACCCAGTAACAGTAATTGCTTATCAATTACCTACTGCTTCTAATGTAGAAATCTCTATCTACAATATCAAAGGCGAGAAAATAAGAACTCTTGTCAATGAGAACAGAGAAGCTGGCATGTATAAGGTAACTTGGAATGGTAAGGATAACAATAATAATGCAGTATCCAGTGGTATCTACTTCTACAGAATAATTACTAACAATTATTCTGACACCAAGAAAATGATATTGATGAAGTAATAGATATATTTGCCCGGGGGAGATATTCCCCGGGCTTTTTCAACTTTGTAAAACAAACTGTTGTATTCTTAAATATAATGAAGCTGGAATTGATTATTTCAATCTTTGATATGAAAAAAGTTTAGTAAAATAAAAAAAAATAAACTGAATAATCTACTGGTTTTTACTGGTAGAAATTTTTAATGTCGAAATTCAAACTTTTATGAAGTGTTTAAAAAATAAATAAAATTAGAAAAATACCCGATAAATTTCGGAGTGGAGGAAAATATGAAAGCAAAATGGCTTTTACCGTTAATGGTAATAGTATTGATGAGTAGTATGCTTATTGCAGATCCACCTGATTGGCAAGTGATTACTGGTACTCAATATAATATGATAGTAATGGCTACTATCACACTTAATGGCAATCCTTTTGAAGGTGTGGATGATAATATGGCTGGTGCATTTGGACCAGATCACTCACCAACTAATAATGATTGCCGTTCTGTTGCAATGTGGCAACCTGACCCTCTAAATATCTGGTACTTCACTATTGTTGGAAACGAAGAACCAGGCCAAATTGATATTAGCTTCAAGATTTATGATACTCCTACTGATGAAGTATACGATTGTAATGAAACAGTTCCATTTGAAAACAATATTACAATTGGTTCACCAACAGATCCATTTCTACTTACTGCACCTGTAGCAGCAAATCCTGGCTGGATTGCTGGTAATGTTACATTAGTTGGTGGCACTGGTAATGTAGAAGAAGTATTAGTATCCGCAGATGGATATACAACTAATCCAGATGCAAACGGTGATTATACTATTGAAATCCCTGCTGGAACCTATGATGTAACAGCAGAATTAGAAGGTTACGCCACACAAACAGTTCCAGGTGTAGTTGTAGAAGAAGGTGTAACAACTTCAGGTATTGACTTTGTCCTGAATGAATATATGGGACCTCCAAATTGGGTTCAAATTCCTGGTACTGAATTTAATATGATTGTAATGGCAACTATCAATTTCAATGGTGAAGAATTTCTTCCAGAAGGTGATAATATGGTAGGTGCATTTGGACCTGGTGGTGAAGAAGATTGTCGTGCTGTTGCTGTATGGCAAATACCTGACTTTGAAGGATTCTGGTATATGACTGTTGTAAGTAATGACAATTCTGGAACAGAAATGATTGGCTTCAAGATTTACGACACTGGAACAGATGCTATATATGATTGTGTAGAAACAGTGGCATTTATAAATAATTATGTTTATGGTAACCCAGGTGAGCCATATCCATTAACAGTTGGAGAAGTTCCTCATCCACCAACTTGGATTCCAATTACTGGAACTCAGTATAATATGGTTGTAATGGCAACATTTGAGTTCAATGGAGAAGAGTTCACTGGTGAAGATCTTAATATGACTGGTGCATTTGGACCTGGCGGTGAAGAAGATTGCCGTGCTGTTGGTGATTGGCAAGAACTTGACCTTGAAGGATTCTGGTTCTTTACTGTTGTTGGAAACGAAGAACCAGGCCAAATTGATATTAGCTTCAAGATTTATGACACTGGAACTGACTCTGTATATGATTGTGCACAAACAGTGCCATTTGAAAATAATACAACTCAGGGTACTCCAGATGATCCAATTTTAATCTATGCAGGTATTGCTCCTCCTCCAATATGGACTCCTATTGTTGGTGCACAGTACAATATGATAATGATGACAGAAGTATTTATCTTACCAGAGATGACTGAATTTGATAGTACTGCTGGAAATCTATTAGGTGCATTTGGTTATGATGCTAATGGTGAATTAAATGAAGATGATTGTCGTGGTTTAGGCTTCTGGGAGAATGATGATTTCTGGTATATGACTATCCTGAGTATGGATGGTGTTGCTGAACCTATTGGTTTCAAAATCTATGATAGTGCTACTGGTAGCATATATCCTTGTAATGAATATGTTATATTTGAGCCTAATGCTGTAATAGGTACTCCAGATGAGCCGTTCATATTAACAACTACGACAGAGCCAGGCGACCATGAGTTTATACAACTGGTTGTCCCATGGAATTGGGTATCATTTAATGTTATGCCAACTAATACATCAATTGAATCTGTGTTTGGCATTGATGGTAATATCTATCAAGTAAAGACCAGAGATGCGTCTTCTACTTGGTATAATGGTGCTTGGTATGGTAACTTGCATAATATTGAAGCTGGTGTTGGTTATATGGTAAAAGTAGCTTCTGCAACATTACTTCATATAGATGGTACAAAAGTGGATTACACCACTCCTATTCCATTAGATATGAATTGGAACTGGATTGGTTACTTACCGCAAGTACCTACTCCGTTAGAAATTGCTATTGCTTCTGTGAATAACAATGCAATGCAGGTAAAGGGTCAGGCACAATCTGCTACTCAATGGCCAGTTGGTAGTGGAAACTGGTATGGTAATCTTGTATGGATGGAACCTGCAGACGGATACAAGATTGAGATGGCTGCTGAAGATGAGTTAATCTATGCATTAGGTAAATCAGCTAATGTTGACGAACCTATTGCTACTAACTGGGAAGTTATTTCAGGTACTCAATATAATATGGTTGTAATGGCTAATATTGATATTGACCCAACTGCTGTAGTTGGTGTATTTGATAATGAAGATAATTGCCATGCTGTTGGAAAATGGGAAGCTTATGGTAAAGATGGTTTCTGGTATTTCACTGTTGTTGGAAATGAAAATGGCGAAAAACTATACTTCAAAGTCATTTCTGATGGAATGAACTATGTAGGAAATGAAACTATTACTCTTACTGATGATGAGACCATTGGAGATCCAGAAGAGCCGTTTACTGTAACTCTATCCAGTACTGGACAGACCGCTCCAAAGGCATATAAAATATCTCAGAACTATCCAAACCCATTCAATCCATGTACAACAGTATCCTTTGATTTACCTCATGATGCAACTGTTAAACTGACCATTTATAACATTAAAGGTCAGGAAGTAATGAATATAGAAAAGGACATGACAGCTGGTTATGGCAAGACCATCAATATAGATATGAACAAATGTGCAAGCGGTATTTA
>QMNM01000065.1 GCA_003647765.1 Candidatus Cloacimonadota bacterium | reverse complement strand
TAAAATACCTCTTAATACGCTTGATTATTATATTCTTACTGTTCATTTCTTTTTCCCAACAGGGCTGTAATCAATCTCTTTTTTATTATTTGTCATCTGACATTTTATTAGAAATTAGATATTTGTAATTAGTTATTTCTGTTGTATGCTCTATCGCTTCTCTGATAATATCATTAGAAAATCCCTTCCTTCTCAAAAAGGCATATACTTTGCTATAAAGCTCTTTCCCTTTAAATTTTTTGAACTTATATTCATTTTTTTTTAATAGGGTAATTGCTAATTCTATCTCTTTTTCTGGGGATAATATTTCATCTATTGTATGTTCTGCTAAATCCTTAGATATGCCTTTGCTTTGCAGTTTATATTTTAGCATAAATTTCCCTTGAGCATGGAAATTTATCAAATCTTCCAGATATTTTTTTGCGAATTGCATATCATTTATGTAGCCATATTTTTTATATTTTTGAATCAAAGGCATAATAATGTAAATAGGATACCCTTTTTTACGAAGATGATTAAAAATTTCTCTTTCCGAACGCATTCTGTAATCTAAATAAGAAAGGAGGCATTCCTCACAATTGGACTTAACTGCCTCCTTTTTCAAATTCTCAAATTCTTGTATTGTTATTTCCTTGCCTTCAATTAGCCCGTTTTCTATCAATACTGCATCAGAAATGGAGAACTGCTCTTTTCCATCAATAAATATATTATACCTATTTTTCTTCCCCTTTTGTTTTTGTATCTTTGTTATTATCATCTTGTTTAGACGGATTAGTTTGACTTGTTTCCTGGTCTGGAGATTCTAATTTTAATGCTAGTTTAACCTTATGTTCAATTTCTTTATAAATTTCTGGATTAGATCGTAGATAATTTTTAGTATTCTCTTTTCCTTGACCTATACGAATATCGCCATAAGAGAACCAAGCACCTCGCTTAGTAATGATTTTATTTTCAATAGCTTCATCAATCACAATACCTAACTGTGAAATGCCTTTACCATATATAATTCCAAAAGTTACCTTTTTGAAAGGTGGAGCGAGTTTGTTTTTTACAATCTTAGCCACAATGTCATTACCTATAACATCTGAATCACTAGTAGCATTTTTTATGTTCTTACTTCTTCTTACCTCAATTCTTACAGAAGTATAGAATTTAAGAGCAAGTCCACCTGTTGTGGTATGCGGATCCATAAAAGCAGGCGTGCCTATTTTCATTCTTGTCTGATTGATAAAAACAAGGGCACAGTTTGATTTACATATAACAGAAGTGAGCTTCCGAAGTGCCTGGGACATTAAACGAGCCTGTAATCCCACATGTGAATCACCCATATCACCTTCAATTTCTGCACGAGGCACTAATGCCGCTACAGAATCTACAATAACTGCATCAACAGCATTACTTCGTATGAGTGCTTCAACAATTTCTAATGCCTGTTCTCCTGAATCAGGCTGGGAAATAAGCATTTCATCTGTATTTACGCCCAAATTATGAGCATAAATCGGATCCAGTGCATGCTCAGCATCAATAAATGCAACAATACCATTTTGTTTCTGGGCTTCTGCTGCAATATGTAATGCAAGAGTGGTCTTTCCAGATGCTTCTGAACCATATATCTCTGTTATTCTGCCACGAGGAATTCCACCTATACCCAATGCCGCATCTAAATTATAAGCACCTGTTGGAATAACATCAATTTTGACCTTCGCTCGGTCACCTAATCTCATAATGGCACCTACCCCATACCTTTTCTCTATCTGTTCAACTGCATTTTTTAACTGAGATTTTTTCTCCTTATCTGTCATAAATCATCTCTCCTTTTCCATAAGTGGAAAACTTTGTAACTCTTTATAAATAGGTCCTGATTTTGTTAAAGTGCTTTTCATTAGCACTATTTTGTTTATGTTTATGTCATCTGTTAAATGCTCAACCTGTGATAATATCTCTTGCCAATTAGCTTTAATTCGCGTTTTCATTCTCCCTAATGTAATATGCAAATTTAACGGATGGTCAGATTTCTTAAAACCCAATTTTGTCAATTCCATTTCCATTTCAGAAAATAATACTGGTAAATAATCATTGTGTTCTTTTACGCTATACCAGATAAGACGAGCACGATAAACATTAGGTATAACTTCCATCTTATTTAGCGATACAATTGTGGTTCTGTGGTTATTTGCCACTTTGTTAAGAGCAGATTTAAGCTGATAAATTTTCTCCTCTTTTGTGTCACCTAAAAATCTTAAAGTAATATGCAGATTTTCCTGTTCAACCCATTTAATTCCATATCGGATTTTTGCTGATAAAAATTCTATTTGTTGATAAATTTTTTCCTTTAAATAATCAGATATTGTAAAAGCCAAAAATAGTCGCATTATCTTTTATACCCTATGTTTATTAGTAAGTCCTTCCGTGCTTTGATATGTTCATCAGATTCTACGCCCAATGGAATAAAACCATCAATTACACCTATTATTCCTCGTCCTTGTTCAGATTCAGCAATAATCACATCTGTAGGATTAGCAGTAGCACAAAAAATATTTACAACTTCCCAACATTGCTTCAAATTTGATAATACATTAATAGGATAGGCATCTTTTAGTATAATAATAAAAGAATGTCCAGCCGCAATATTTCTCATATTTTCTATAGCTATATTTATCAACTCATCATCAGTGCCATCTTTACGAATCAATCTATCTCCTGAAGCTTCGCAAAATGCAAGTCCAAACTTAATTCCAGGCACAGAATTTACTAATGCCTCATAAATATCCTCTACACTTTTGATAAAATGTGTTTGACCAAGTATAATATTACACCCTTCTGGAAAATCTAATTTTACTGATTTTAATTCCATAATGCACCCTCTTATTTAGACATTTTTTATCTTTAATGAAATTCTATTATAGCAAAATGGATTTGATGATGTCATTTGTTTAGCGATAGTATATATTTTTTAGCGACTTTAATAGAGGATTTTTGTTTATAAAAATAAGGAAACGGATTACGGCTTCTTCCATAATAATGAACCTCATAATGAAGATGCGTGCCAGTAGCTATTCCGCTTCTTCCCATTTCTGCAATTATTTGCCCCTTTTTGACTTTATCACCTCTTCTTACAAGTGCTTTGTTTAGATGCCCATATACAGTAGAATAACCATATCCATGCTTGATTTTTATATATCGTCCTAATCCTCTTGAATAAGCAACTTTTACAACTTCACCATCAGCAGTAACATATATAGGGTCTCCTTTATTACCTGCAATATCAAATCCATTATGGAACATCCTTCTATGATAAATTGGATGTATCCTATATCCATATCTATCAGAAAATCTTCCATAAGCCGGAAGTATTGAAGGAGTGTTGTCATAAATATCTTGTTTAACAATTACTAAATTATATATCTCATCATAGCTCTTTACTTCAAAATTCAAACACCTTTTAACTTTCTCTAATTTTGTTAATAACCTATTATTCAGTTCAAATAGTTCAAAATCTGTGCTAATAAATGTTGTGTCATAATAAGGGACACCACCAGTACCTAACTTACGAAATTCATCACTTATCAAGCTCATACCTTCTAATTTCCGTATTTTTTTATCTTGTTCGTTAATCTGCTTCAGCCTAAGGTTCATTGAATCCAGCATACACTCCAGCCCTTTCATTCTTTCCTTTAAATACTGATTGCTCTCTTTTAAACTAATGAGTTGCCTCTGGTCAACTTTATCCTGAGCAAAAAGGAAAATGAACAGAAATAAAGATAATATTATTCCAAGCTCCAAAAATGATAAAAGAGTTAATAATCCCTTTGAAATACTAAATGATTTTACTTTTGTAATATCATCAGAGTAAATTGTTAATTGTAATTTTTTCATAGTTACTTCTAAGTTAAATTTAAAATTTTTTGTAAAAAATGGACAAAGATATTTTTTGTCAAATTTTTCTATTTGGCATATTTTTGATAAAATTCTAATTATATTTTACATTTCATCATTTACTTACTGTATTCTTTAATAATCTCTATTATCCACTTTGTACCCATAATTAAATCATCTATTGGAATATTTTCCTCTACTGTATGAACATTTCTCATACCTGTTCCAAGTATTACCATATCTATCCCATTATTATGGATAATATTAGCATCGCTTCCGCCACCACCAATTATTGTCTTGGCTGGAAGGCCTAATTTCTTTGCAGATTTTAAGCCAATCTGCACAATCTCATTATGTTCGGAGACATTCAAGGCAGAATATTCTTTTCTCACTTCATAGTCCACTTTTGGCTCAAATAACTTACCATCAATGTTTATACTGAATTCTTTGGCTGTATCTATGAAAGTATTAATTATTTTATCTGTCTCTCTTTTCAATGTATCTTCATTATGACTTCTGAGTTCGCCGGTTAATGTTGTCTCTTTTGCAATAATATTAGTAGCGATTCCACCTTGAATAGTGCCTATATTAGAAGTGGTTTCATCATCTAATCTGCCCCAATTCAATTTAGAAATAGATTCTGATGCAATACGGATAGCACTAATGCCTTTTTCCGGTTCTGCACCGGCGTGTGCCTCTTTGCCTATAATTTTTATATCAAAACTATTTTGAGAAGGTGCTTGAATAGTAACGGCACCTAGCTTATGAGTATCTAATGCATAACCTTTCTTGGCTCTAATCAAACTATAATCAAGATTTTTAGCACCCAAAAGACCTATTTCTTCCGAGATTGTAAATATTACTTCTATTGGCAAATATGAAATGTTTTCCCTTTGAAGATGTCTTATTGCATATATCAATTCAGCAATTCCAGATTTATCATCAGCACCTAAAATAGTATCGCCACTACTGTAAATTCTTCCATCTTTAATAACTGGCTTAATGTTTTTGCCAGGTTTAACAGTGTCTAAATGACAGCAAAATAGCAATGGTTCTTTATCAATCTTACCAGGCAAATATGCAATTAAATTGCCAACATTTCCACCTGTTTTTTTATTAGCATTATCATATTTGACCTCTGCTCCTAATTTAAGCAATTCCTGTTCCATTTTTTTAGCAAATCGCTTCTCATCTTTTGACTCACTATCAATTTGAACTAATGAGATAAAATAGTCAGCAATGTCTGAATCCATAATTTGCTCCTTTAAAAAATATATTAAAAGATATTACTCTCTTTTGTGTAAAAGTTCTGTAATTCAACAAATTTTAAGAGTGAGTTACGCATATCTGTTGAATGTTCTACCTCAAAAAATGAATGTGGCATCTTCCTTCTATTAAACCATACTACATCTATAGTTTGAGCTTTCTTTGATGATTTTATCCTTATCAATTCCGCTCTTGTTTCTTATATTCGTTTAGATGAAAGTACTTGGATTTTTCATAATAATTTTCATTCAGATTTATCTTTTTTTATAACTACTCTGTCAAGAATATCTCTTATTGCTTGGACAGGTACTCTTGTATTGATGCAAGGACCTTGTGGTCTCTGGTTAAGAACTCCATAGACAGGAATAGGAAATACATCTCTAATTCCACTAACCATATCCCTATCACAAGCAACAGCAATAATAAATTCCGGTCTCATCTCCATAATAATTCTTCTTGCTAAAGTGCCACCAGTAGCGATTGCTATCTTTACTCCATAATCATCCACTATTTTTAGCAGGTCAGCAATATCACACTTTCCACAGCGTCGGCAATTGTAAATATTCACATTGATTCTGACATCACACTCTGTATTTTGTAGGCAGTGAGGCAGTAAAATTAGTATTTTTTCTGGTGAATATAAATTATTCAGAGCATTGATAAATGAATTACTTACCCAGACAAATGATTCTCTGATTTTGCTTTTGGAAATGTGCAATACTTTTCCTAATACTATTGACAGCGGGAATGTAACTTGAATGGATAGTTTGACAGCGAATTTGGCTATCAAAAGATTCTTTTCTAAAACTGCTGTGAGAATAATCAGTAAAGTCCCGATGACTAAAATTAAGAAGAAAATTCGTAGAATAGTCAATAATGTGAAAGGCAGGACTTCATTATACTCGTGAAGGCGTGGCGAGATAAAATACCATAAGCCAGTGGTCATAGCCATCAATAATATTAAGCTTGTGGAAGAAAGCAAAAGAAATAGTCCTTTCCTTTTAGGTTGAACTTCTAATTCCATTCTTGTCCTTTTTTGCCACAGAGACACTGAGGCACAGAGAAAACTTTTTTTAATTTTGGTTACAAGAGCGAGTGGATGAACCCACACGCTAAGTCAAAAAAAGCGTTCTAAAGAGCCATATTCAAAGGACGCTTTAGCGTTCTTTTATTGACTCAGCCTCGGTGTTTACACCGTCGCAACCTAATCAAAGAATTCTCCTATTTTTAGATGCGCACCATTGTTGAACTCAATAGCAGACATTACTCTTTTGCCAGTGGGCTGTAATTTAGTTATGATTATAGAGCCAACGCCACAATATACCTCTATTCCTTTATGTTTTACAATCCGAGCAATCTCACCAGCAGTCCCATAAGTATCAGGATTGCCAATTTCAGCAGAAATTATTTTTATTTTTTCCTTTCGTATTTTAGCAAAAGCACATGGTTTTGGAGCCAAACCCCTAATTTGATTATAAATCCTCTCTGCTGAATTTTCCCATTTTATCGCTCTTACTTGTTCTGTAATAAGATGAGAAAAAGTTGCTTCCTCTTCTTGTTGAGGAATTGGCTGATAGTTATCTTCTTCAATTAAGCTAATTGCATAAAGTAAATCCTTTGCACCTTGTTTGCTTAATTTCTCTGATAAAGTACCAAAATTGTCCTCATTAGTAATCTCTATGCTTCTCTGAAAAATAATATCCCCGGCATCCATTCGTCTATTTATAAAAAATATCGTATTGCCTGTCTCTTTTTCACCATTAAAAATAGCCCAATTTATAGGCGATGGTCCACGATATTTAGGTAATAATGATGGATGAAGACTGATACAACCATAACGAGGTATGGATAATAATCTATTTTTCAAAAACGAGCCAAATGCTACTGTTACAATCAAGTCAGGATTTGCATCCTTTATTCTATCAAGTGAATGTTCGGAGTTAATATTTTCTGGTTGAAATACAGGGATATTGTATTGCATAGCAATTTCTTTTACAGGAGTGCATGAAAGTTTTTGTCCGCGTCCTTTTTTACGGTCAGGGCGAGTAATAATAAGGACAGGTCTTTTATTATTTATTAAAGATAAAATAGAAGGTATAGCAAATTCTGGCGTCCCTATGAAGATTATTCTTCCTATTCTATTAGCCAATGTTTATTCCTTGATTTGTGGTGCTGGCAATTTGTTTCAATTTTTTTCC
>QMNM01000064.1 GCA_003647765.1 Candidatus Cloacimonadota bacterium | reverse complement strand
TGGGCATCACAGACTTTCACCTCACAATTAGGATGGTATGATATTGACATTACAAATCTTGTTCAAGAATGGATTGATGAAACAGTTACAAACTATGGACTTGTGATTATAGCAAATCCGGGTTATAAATTCAGTAAATTCCGTTCAAAAGAAGCTACAAATCCAAATGAGCATCCATACTTAGAAGTTATCTATACACCGAGTGAATATACAATTGAAATTCCTTTAAATGTGAATTGGAACTGGATATCCTTTAATGTTCATCCTGATGATACATCACTGGATAATGTGTTTGCATCCGTAACAATTGGAAACAAGATACATCAGGTAAAGAATCAGACGCAATCAGCAACTTGGTATGGCGTATGGGTAGGTAATCTAACAGAAATAACAGATGGCGAAGGATATCTTGTAAATATGAATGAACCTGCACCAGATTATTCGTTAACTGGAATGCCTATTGAAGTATCCAGTCCAATCCAATTAAATGCTGGTTGGAACTGGATAGGGTATTATCCACAAGTGCAAATAGATATAACGCCAGCACTTGCAACTATTCAAGATAATGCAAATCAGATAAAGAATCAGACGGAATCAGCAACCTGGTATGGCGTATGGGTAGGCAATCTAACTCAAATGAAACCTGGCATTGGCTATAAACTACTTATGAACGCAGATGACGAACTGATTTATCCTGAAGAAAAAGGTATTGTAAGTGTAAGTTATAATAGCGATAATATAATGAATTGGAAGACAATTTCAGGAACACAATACAATATGGTAGTCATAGCAAAAGTTATGTTAAATGAAGATGTTATAACCAATGGAGTATTAGGTGCTTTTGACAAACAAGGCAATTGTCGTTCTGTTGGAAAATTAGAAAATAACTTCTGGTATTTTACTATTGTAAGTAATATTGAAGGTGAAGAGATTGGCTTCAAACTGTATGATTCAATAACTGGGAGAGTGTATTCCAGCAACGAAACGCTCGCTTTCGCTGATAATATTACTCTTGGCACTTTTGATGAGCCGATGATTATCACTATGAAAGATGGAGTTGAAAACAATTTTCCTACTGTTTATAGATTAGAGCAGAATTATCCAAACCCATTTAATCCAATAACGAACATTGATTATCAATTATCACAAGCAACTAATGTAGAAATTGTTGTGTATAATATTAAAGGTGAAATAGTTAGAACATTGGTAAATGAGAAGAAATCCGCTGGCTATCATACTGTAATCTGGAATGGTAAAGATAATCGTAATGCAAATGTATCTTCAGGTATCTATTTCTACAAACTATCTGCTAATAATAACAATATCATACGAAAAATGCTTTTAATGAAATAGTGCACATTTTATGATTCAAGTATTTTTTGTGTGATTTCGTGTGTTTTTGTGGCTAATCTTCACCCAAATAATAAAATCCCAGGTTCAAGTGTATCTGGACCTGGGATTTTTCTCTTAATGGTTGATGGTTGAATAACACTAATCTAATAGATGCACAATAATTCCACTGCGCAATTTTGGTTCAAACCATGTAGATTTTGGCGGCATAACTCTATTCGCATCAGCTACTCGCATTAAATCCTCAATTGAAGTGGGATACATTGCAAAAGCAACCCTGTATTGACCAGTATCAACTAATTTTTCAAGTTCTCTCAGACCACGAATTCCACCAACAAAGTCAATTCTATTGTCTTCTCTTGGATTTTTTATACCTAATATATGGTCTAATAAATTTTCCTGCATTATGCTAACATCTAACGATTTCACAGGATCATTCTTATCAAAAGAGCCAGGCTTTGGTATAAGTATGTAGCAATCATTATCAAGATACATACCAAATTGATGTTTTGACTTTGGTCTATAAATTATTTTATCTTCGGCAGAATTACCACATTTTCCAAGAAAATTTATATCAAACTGTTCAGAGACCTCTTTCAGAAATTCCTCTTTTGTCATTCCATTCAAGTCCTTCACAACCCGATTGTAATCCATAATATACATTTGATTATGTGGAAAAATCACGGATAAAAAATAATTATACTCTTCATTTCCAGTATGATTGGGATTCTCCTTCATCTTTATTTCACGGACAAGTGCGCTAGCCTTTGAACGATGATGACCATCAGCAACATATAAGTAATCAACTTTTGCAAATTCATCTACAATATTATTTATATCTTCATCATTATCAACTTGCCAGAATGTATGTCTAACATTATCCTCACTCACAAAATCATATAGTGGTTCACGACATACTATATTATCAACAAGTTCATCAATTTCATTTTTAGCAATGTAAGTAAGGAAAACAGGTCCTGTATTAGCATTAAGCATATACACATGTTTTGTTCTATCTTGTTCTTTAATTTTGCGAGTATGTTCGTGAATTTTAATTTTACCTGAATTATAATCGTCAACAGAAGCACAAGCCACAAGACCAATTTGCTGATGATTTCCCATTATTTGCTTATAAATATAAAAACAGGGCTTATTGTCCTGAATCATAATGCCTTCATCTATCCATTTTTTCAAATTTTCTGCACCTTTTTGATAAACTCTTTCATCATATAAACTAACACTCGGTTCTAAATCTACTTCTGGCTTTACAATATGTAAGAAGCTCTTGGGGTTATGTTTTACTAATTCTCTTGCTTCATCTGAATTCAATACATCATAAGGTGGTGATGACACTTGTTTTACATATTCCTTTTTAGGTCGTAATCCGGGAAATGGTCTAATATTTGCCATTTTATCACTCCTTCGTATTTGGGTTTATTCATCAAATTTTGTAATATTCTGAGTTTGGATTTAAACAAACTACAAAAGTTCAAGAAGACAAGAAGACGAGAAGAGAACGCTAATGCTGTCAAATAGGAATATTTTGTTATAAATTTATTCGTGTCCTTTTGTGTTCTTCGTGGCTAACAAGAAAACAAGAGTGGAACGTTGATTCTGTCAAATAGAAATGCTTTGTTATAAATTTATTCGTGTCCTTTCGTGTTTTTCGTGGCTAACAAGAAAACACAAATAATTCTCATTTATGATAAGGATATTTTTATGAATTTTCAAAGCACTTATATAATCCATTGTTTTACTAATTTTGGAAGAATCTCACCTGCTTTGCCTTGATAAAAGTAATCAATAGAATAGATATTTGCTGGTTTTTCAAGATTGATGCCAATGGTCTTTGCACCACTATATTTTGCCAATTGTAATAGTCCTGCTGCTGGATAAACAATACCACTTGTGCCAACTACAATAAAATAATTACATTGACTAACAAGAGTATCTATTTTATTGAGATGATATGGCATTTCACCAAACCAAACTACATTTGGCCTTAAATAACCATTGCATTTGGGACAAATGGGAATATCCTGTGCCAGATTTATCTTTTCCAATTTGTATTTAGCATTACAATTTATACAGAAACATTCTGTAAGATTGCCGTGCATCTCTATAATTCTTTTGGTTCCAGCAACATTATGCAATCCATCAACATTCTGGGTAATCAGGAAAAAATTGTCTTTTAAATAATCTTCCAGTTCTACCAAAGCATAATGAGCTGGATTTGGAGACACGGTTTTACTCTGTTTGTATCGTTCTTTATAGAAATTCCACACAAGTATAGGATTGCTGTCAAATGCCTGTGGAGTTGCTACATCTTCTACATTATAATTTTCCCATAGTCCACCAGCATCACGAAAGGTCTTTATACCTGACTCAGCACTTATGCCTGCACCTGTCAAAACTACTATTTTACTTTCTTTTGTAATATTCATAAACACAGCGGATAAGTTCGCCATTTTTTAGCCACAAAAACACACGAAAATTCACAAAAAATATATCAGATTATTAATCTGATTCTTCAAGATATGATGACGAAATATTACTCAGTAATTCCATAATATTCTTTTTAACATAATTCCTTTTTTGTATTGTTTTATGTTATTTCGTGGCTTATTTGTAAAAATGCAATCTGGTTTTTAGTAAATTTATCCACTTCTTGCATTTTTGAAAATAATATTAACCAAAGCTTTCCAGAAATATCTAATCTGTGTAAGTAAAGCATGCTGTTTATATTTTGCGAGATATTTTCGTTCGGACTCCCATACCTCTTCTATTGAATTCGGTAAATCAGCATAATATGGAGGAATCAGTCCAGGTTTATATTTTACCCTTTCTTTTTTTAAATCATCAGGGTATCTATTAAAAAAATCCTGACTCAGAGGTCTAACGCCCACTAAATTTAATTCACCATGAAACCAATTTATTAGCATTGGCAGTTCGTCAATAAATAAGCGTCTGAACCACTTTCCCCAACCTGTAATACGAAAATCATATTTAAATTTCCCACTATTGGCTAAATTATATTTGTCATGAATATGTTTTTGTAAATATTCAGCATAAGGATGCATTGTTCGTAATTTATATGTATAGATCATCTTACCATCTTTTCCAACTCTTTTCATTTTGAAAATAGGCCCATAAGAAGGTTCTGCATTTTCAATAGGTTTTCTTTTTTTCTTTACAATAAAATATAGTTTTCCATAAAGCTCTTTTAAATCAACAAGTTCAAAGCCACAAAAATATAATCTCCCTAAAATTTCACATTTAGAAATCGCTCTATTTTCACCTTTTGTAATAGCAAAGACAATCTCTTTAGTTATTGGAAGCTTTGGAAATATCCTTTTATATATAAAATCAGCAAAATAGAAAAAAATGGCAATTAGCTTTGAATATCTTGTAAAAAATTTATTTTTTCTCTCTTTTAATGTTTCACCACAACCAATAAAATATCCACCAAATTTCAGATTTTTATTAACTTTAATAAAGTATTTATTAATTCTTCTTATATCATTTACCTTATGAAGATTTATAAAAAGTTTTTGTGAGGCAGGTTCAATATTTTCAATATTATAAAGTGTGTGTGTATATAGTATTAAGGATCTATCTTTATGAATTTTTTCTAATTCTAATCTATTTTCAATAAATTCTAATAATTCAGGATATTTTGATAAATATCTGTTTTTTAAATGTGGGTATATACTATCTTCAATATTTTCAATTTTGGAGTGTAACAATTCTTCTGGTTGCTCTTCTGGGAAAATATCAGGAATTTGTATCCGACTATCTGAAATATCAATGGGTTCAACCATTACATTATTATTTCTTATTTTTCTATGATAAAAATATATAAACCCGCTAAAGCATTCTAAAACATAAGATAAAATTAAAGTGCCAAACACTATCATTCTTGAGTATCCAGTTATGTGAAGAAGTGCTATTAATATAGAAATTATTGCTAAGATAGTAAAATCACAGATACTTATAGAAGCGATTATATCTATAACTTTTTCTTTTGATTTTGGATTGTATTTATCACTTAAAATAGAAATGATTAGCCATATAAACAAAAAACCAACCATATATGGTAAATAGGTTGGTAGAATAAATTTTTTAGTAGCTGGCTTTAACCAGGCAATAAAAAGAAAAGAAATGGCTACAATAATAATATCAATAATAACATAAAGCAGAGATTTTCTTTTCATAAATATTTTGTCCCGTTTCTTAACCCCGACTTTTCGGGGATACATCGGGATTTGTGATTGTGTCAATAACAAGTAAGGTTTCTTCAAATTTCGTTAAATGCATCATCTGAAAGTTTATTTAATATTTTTCTGAGCAATATTTTGGCTTTCAATTTGCTTGCTGACAAGGTAGGTATTTTTTTATTATTTAATGTCAATGTATAAATTTCATCCAGAAAATTTAAAAATCTTTTAATAGATTGTTTGTTTGTGAATTCAGTATTCTGTCTTTCCTTTTCAAGTTGACCTAAGAATTCATATTTTGATTTAAATTGTTTGTATTCTTGCTTTGTCATTAACATAGTACGGTAAACTGCAAATATTAACCACAGAGTCACGGATTCACCCCGTTAGATAGAAAACCCCTAACTGAGGAACCATAGTACCAATATCACGAGCAACATACGAAATTTATCTGAAGACCCTATGCCTTTGTTTCTCTGTGGTAAAATAAATATGCAAAGAAATGTTGATATGTACTTAATTATTTGTATATTTTAAGAATATTTTCTTTATTGTATTTCTGATTTTTCTGTAAAGAAATATTCTGTACCACTCCACTGTATTATTAGCCCAGAATTCTGGATGAATATTTATCATAATTTTATCTGGTAAAATATTTTTTCTTAATCCCAGAATAATATCATTCGTATGATTAAAGGTGAATTTAAATTTATTATTAACTTTATCTCTTTTATTTATATTTTCATTATTCCATTCTCTACTTGCATCAGTTATATATAAAATATTATTAAAATCAACATCAAAATAAGGTTCACCGATAATCTCTTCGTTTTTATAGTCATACTTTTTCCATAAGTCCCTATTATCATATTTAGATAAAGGGGAACCATGCATAGAGATTGTTTTAACTGGATAAAATTTTCTCAATTCTTTTAGTTTCATTTTGAAATCTTCCAGTGCGTACTCAAATAATTTATTTATATACTTATTATTATGGTTAGTTTTATATTTTTTATTTTTAATCTGTTTTGAAACAGTACTTAAATTTTCATAATGATATCCAATTTCATGTCCCAATTCAGCAATTTTTTTAATAATATTAGGTTTGAAAGTTTTATTAATTACGCGGAAAAAGTATGTAGATTTAATATTCATTTGTGCTTCTAATTGAGCCATTCTCAAAGCATTTTGAGGCAAACGGTCAACATCGTGACGAAGAATTACAAATGACAAATTACTGTTTTGTATTGAATATTTTTTTTGTATATATTCCTGAAAGCTAAGGAAAAGATATTTTTTCTCCATTAGTATCTGAAGTAATGATTTATAGGTTTTAATAGTGAAATCCATACAGTTTTTGTATTATTTATCTAAATCTTAATTGATAATCTGGACTTGCCTCGTGAAACCAAATTATGCAGACGCAAACTAATACGAACTAAGCGGACTTATGCGAACATCTAAAATCAGAAAGGTTTTTTTGTTATAAAAATTGCTTTTGTGTCTCATCAGGATTTTCTTTCATTATTTTTACACTTTCAGGATAATTCTCCACAAACCAAACCATAAAGGCGGTTACATCTATTTTTTCAGAAAGCATCTTTTGACGACGCTTTTGCCACTCTTGTTTTAGATTCGGAGTGTTTAATAATTCAGTAATTTTTTTAACCATATTATCAAATTGATTTGGTTTAAAACCATAAGTTAATCCATATTTATGTTCTTGTTCTTCAAGATAGGATATTCTTCCTACAAAATCATTGCAACGAATAGCAGGAGTTCCTAACACTGCC
>QMNM01000063.1 GCA_003647765.1 Candidatus Cloacimonadota bacterium | reverse complement strand
TTGCTGTATCCTAATGATTTTGTTGAATAAATTCATCATTTTAGTTCTTAGGAAAAAATGTTTCACCACAGAGACACAAAGACACAGAGGTTTATCTCTATTGTTTTCTATTGTTAGTTCTCAGAAAAAAATGTTTCACCACAGAGACACAAAGCTATATCTCTATTGTCGGTGTTTACATCGCCGCAACCTTCACAAAGTAGAAAATAAATATCTACAATATTATCATTGCATCACTAACAAATAACAACTAACAACAATAAGTATCTATAATATCATCATTGCATCTCCATAGCTGAAAAAGCGAAATTTTTCCTTAACTGCTAAATTATAAGCCCTCATTACAAATTCATAACCAGCAAAAGCACAAACTAACATCAATAAGCTTGACTTTGGCAAATGAAAATTTGTAATTAACTGGTCAACCATCTGAAAATGAAATCCTGGATAAATGAATAAGTCCGTTGAATGAGATCCTGATGTAAGCTTTCCATTTTTCGCAAAACTCTCTAATGTCCTAACAGAAGTAGTTCCAACTGCTGTAATCAATTTTTCATTTTCTATTGCCTTATTGATTTTATCTGCTGTTTGCTTGGATATAGAACAGTATTCAGAATGCATCTTATAGTCGTTCAAATATTCTGTTTTCACAGGACGAAAAGTGCCTAATCCGACATTCAAATTCACTGCAACTGTTTCTATACCTTTATCTGCCAATTTAGATAGCAGTTTATCTGTAAAATGCAGTCCAGCAGTAGGAGCTGCAACAGAGCCATATTTTTTAGCAAATATAGTTTGATACCTTTGTTTATCAATTGGTTCAACTTTTCTTTTTATATAAGGTGGCAATGGAATCTGTCCAATATCATTAACAATATCCATAAAATCGCCATCAACAGTAAAATCTACAATTCTTGTTCCATCTGCTCCATAATCAATAACTTGTGCTTGCATTTTATCAGAAATCACTACTTTTGCACCTGGCTTTAATCTTTTGCCTGGATGAACTAAACAATACCAGCGATTTTCTGTAATCTTTTCTAATAGAAATATCTCTACCTTTGCAGATGTTTCTTTTCTGCCAAATAATCGTGCTGGAATTACTTTTGTATCATTTATAACAAGTAGGGAATTGTCTGATAAATAATTAGTTAAGTTGAAGAAATGGTCTAAAATAATATTATTAGATTTCCTATATAAAATCATCAACCGTGAATCTGCCCGTTTCTTTGCAGGATATTGAGCAATCAGTTCTTTTGGTAGATAATAATCAAAATCAGATGTTTTTAATTTTAACCTTTTCTGCATCAATCAATTTTGCTTTGAAATAGCCAATAATGGCTTTACTTTTTAACATAACAGGAATTTTATATTTGTCCGCTGTTACCCAAATTTCAATTTTCCCTTTCTGCTTAAATATTGCTTCACCTTTTAACACAGGCACAATTAAGAAGCATTCCTTCTTTCCAAAGATTGTATCAAGCACTTCCTTTTTTTCAACATTGATTTTTGCTCTGTAATTGCGTCCATCAGCAGTAACATTTATAAACATTGAATCTCCAACCTCAAAATTCATCATTCTTACTTTATAAAATGCACTCAGCACATCTTGGGTTGATGGCAAGGTCTTAAACTTCTTTTCAATTCGTTTGCTCTTTTTGTATTTGATATAAGTTGTGGTCGTATCTTCTGGAAAATAGTAGTGAATGCGAAATTGCTTATAAGAACCTTCCAATAATTTTTTTACATACTTACGAGTAACAAATAATTCTGTATCCCAATATGAATCAATCTGATCGCGCACCTTGAAAAACATACTAAAAAGTCCATTTGTTTTAGCTATAGAACGAATATTATAACAAGGGTGTCTAAAAACCGTGTCAATCTTAGGGATTTCCAAAGTGGCAATCCCAGCATTCACAAATTCATAGTCAACCTGAAAACTTAGTTTTTCACCAACTTGAAAAGGAAGTTCCTGAGCAAAAATCCAATGAACAGGCATAAAAAGTAATAACAATACAATAACAGAAATCAATTTGACATTCACTTGCTATAATCCCCCACTAATTCTGATTTCCTGTCCTGTGATATATTTGTTTCTATCGCTTATTAAAAACATTATTAAATTTGCGACTTCTTCTGGTTGAGCGAATCTGTGTAAAGGGATTTGTGCTTTCATTTCTTGATAGTATTTTTTGCGGAATTGCTGATATTCAGTTGGAAAGTTGGATTGGTCAATTTCTACTGGACCAGGCAAAACAGCATTTATTAAAATATTATTTACTCCTTCTTCTATTGCAATAGATTTAACTAAATTAGATATACCTGCTTTAGAAGATGCGTAAGCCGAGCCATTTGATAGACCAATTTGAGATACAATTGAGCCAAGTAAGACAATTTTTCCACAACTTGCTTTGCGTAAAAATGGGAGTACTGCTCTCAATAGATAATATGTCCCCAATAGATTTACTTTTATAACCTCTTCCCATAATTCTGGATTTGAAGAGACAAGTTTGACAGCGTCAGTACTTCTTCTAGCCGCACAGTGGACAAAAGCATCTAATTTCTTATTGGAAATAATATCATTTATCTTATTGCATAATTTTTGATTATTCGTAATATCTGCCTGAAAAATATATATTTCACACTCATTGTGAAATTGGGCTTTTAATTCAATTAACTTTTCTATATTTTGAAATGTGTGTAAATAAAGTATATTAAATTCTTTACTAGCTTTCTGAGACACAGTTCTGCCAATATTCCCAGATGCACCTGTAATCAAGATAGATTTCTTTGCCATTTTAGTACGAGCTTACATATAAAATCATATTTAATGGTAATCGGTTATCGTTCTCAAAAGTAAATTTATATTTCAAAAAATTATTTGATACTATATTGCTATGGAGACATAAAGGGCACAGAGAGAAATTTATGGACACAAAGAGAAAATAGCAATAAGTATATAAGATATGTCAAATATTTCTCCATAAGATATTGCTTATAATAATAAAATTACTACACTGCGTAAGTCCTAATATTGTAAAACCGTTGAAACGGTTATGAATATATCACTCCTATGGAGTTCTATATTTCTCTTGTCACTGTTTTTTTACGAATATATTACTCCTACCGGAGTTTTAATTGAAAATTTGTTTTTAAAATCCCGTTTAAAATCCCGTAGGGATAAGATATTTTCCAGAATATTCTGATTAATTTTGCCTATGCAATCCCGTGGGAAAGAAAAATCTGTTATAATCCAATAGACCGTGAAACCCGACTCGAGTTCAAAGAACCCGAGTCGAGTTTCTGTGAAAAAAAATCCCGTAGGCATGAAATAATTATAGCAATAATTACTTCAGTTGTAGGTAATAACGATAAGCCAATTTTAACCATTTTAATGGTTTTTATAGTGGATTCAGCTAATATTTAATAAATTTGACAAAGAACCAATATAATCCATTTCTTAACATTTAAGTTGGCTTCTTACTCTTAAAATAATTATTTTCTACTGACAGAAGCCAGTTAGTTTAGCCATTCAGTTAGACCTAATTTTATAGTATAAATTTAACAATACTCGTACATACAAATGGAGACGGACTATGATATTCGCTAATAGTAATATTTTGATATTGCTAATTATTGTTCCAATTTTAGTATTCTCAATATGGATAAGCATTCACAAAAAGAGACGATTATTAGCAAAATTTGCTAATGCTAATCTATGGAAATATTTGCTGCCGAATATGTCTGTTATAAGGAAATACATTAAAGGGTTTCTGTTAATACTAGCAATTAGCATTTTAATATTAGCATCTGCTCGTCCTCAATGGGGCAAAAAACTGCAAATTGTAGAACGACGAGGTATAGATATTGTTGTTGCCATTGATGTATCCAAGAGTATGTTAGCAACTGATATTAAGCCGAATCGCATAACACGAGCCAAAGATGCACTTTCTGCATTCATTGATGGATTATCTGGTGATAGAATTGGTATAGTTACTTTCGCTGGTACTGGATTTGTTCAATGTCCACTTACTTCTGACTATTCAGCTGCGAAGATGTTTATTAAACTTATAGATGTGGGTTTGATACCGACTCCAGGTACTAACATTGCTAAAGCAATTGAGAAATCATTATCTTTATTTACAGATGAACAGCAAAAGTATCGGGTTATTGTCTTAATAACTGATGGTGAGAATTTACAAGGAAATATAAAAAAGATTGCGAGTGAGTCAGCAAAGGATGGAGCTATTATTTATTGTATCGGAGTTGGCACATCAGAAGGTTCACCAATTCCTGAAATTGCAGAAGATGGAAGTATTATCGGTTATGTTGAGGACAAATCACATAATCTTGTGCTTTCCAAATTAGATGAAACAACTTTGAAAGATATTGCTCGTCTTACACATGGTGCCTATTATCAAATGACGCCTTCACAAAGTGAATTAAAAGAAATTCTGAAACACATCAATATGATAGAAAAGAAAAAATTAGAAAGCAAAAAATTTACACGATATAAGGAACAATATCATGTTTTTACATTACTGGCTTTATTTCTGCTTGTAATGGAATTTCTAATCTGGGAAAAGAAAGGTTAGCGAGTAGGTGAACCCACATGTTAAGTCAAAAAAAGCGTTCTAATATTATTAAAGCCACGAATTCACAAATTAAAATATTTATTTTTTACCAAAGGACGCTATTTATTTGTGGCTAACAAGGTTTTGTGTGTTTTCGTGTAATTTTGTGGCTAATAGGACGCTTTAGCGTTCTTTATTTGAGTTGACACAGTCGCGCTTATTTTAATGGAAATGTTATCTTTTGTCCCAGTCCTAACTCAATATATTTATCAGCCCATCTTTGTCTAAACAATGCACGACATTCTGTTCCAGAACAGTGAGATGGTGCAACATATTGAACTTTCATCTCTTGCAATTTATCTGCAATCAATAATAATTCTCTGTTATCACAGCCCAATAGATGAAATCCGCCCATAACAAGTAATGGCTCTATTTTCGTAATTTCAGCTGCTTTTTTAACGATATTCAATATTCCAGGATGAGCACAACCTGTAATAAGAATAAATCCTTTATCTGTTTTTATTGCCAATGATTGTTCTGTAATAGAAGTTCCCATACTGCCAGTAGTAAAAAAGTCAGTATATATCTCCTGTGATTTCTCTATTTCTACTAATTTAGCACCGGATTTTGTTATAGTCCTTTTTATCTCTTTTGGAAATGATTTCAAGCAATAGACCTCTACATTATGATTTACATCAAGAAATCTTGATAGTCCACCTATATGATCCCAATGTCTGTGTGAAAGGAAAACCTTATCTATATCCTGCGCATTGATATTTAATTTTTGCATATTATCCAACAAAATCTGCCCATTTGCTCCAGTGTCAAAAAGTATATCAATAGTTGAATCTGTTGAATCAGAAGCTTTCACAAGGCAGGAAAATCCCCACTCCGTGGTCAAGCCCTTTTTATAAGGATAATTGTCAAAGGTAACGATTATTTCAATATTTTTCATAAGATTACCTCTTTTGTTAGCTTTTGCAGCAGAAGTATCTTCTACTCCATTGTTTGTAATGATAAAGCAAAGTATTGCAGTTAATATTACTTTTATCATTGGTCAAATTACACTTTTATTAGTAATTTTCCCTGGCAAGAATTATGCTCGTTTGTTTGATTTTTCCTTGTTATTTAGTTCAAATTGTTCTAACTTTAGGTCACTTAATAGAGTTTTTCGTTTAAATATAATAGGTATAGTGAAAGCTAAAGCAACGATTACTAAAACTATTTTTGTTATCCATACTTTGCAGAAAATAATCCCTAATAGAGCTATTAGTATAGATGGGATAAAATATATATCAGCAATCTTTGTTACTTTCATTAAATCAAATCTGTAGATGAATTCAATAATTGCTATACCTAAAAAATATATGGCAAAAATCCAGACATAATCAGCATTTCTTTGCTTAATTATGCTTGAATTTTTCAATTGAATTAATGCCAAGATTATACCTACTACTAAGTAAAAATAGCCATTTTTCCACAAAAAATCTCTTTTATTTTCTTTTTCATTAGTCATAATTTGTCCTTATCTCCGTAGATTTGCCACAGAAAATCTTCTGCTAATGCGACGCCATACTTCGTTAAAATTTCTACATTCGTCAAAACTGCGGATGGCAAGCTGAAAAACACGGATAAAATTTTTCTAATAATATTAAACCACGAATTCACGAATCTGTGTCTTTCAGTGTCTTTAATCAGTGTTTTTCTGTATGCTCAGATTATCAGATTAAGTGTTAAATAAAAAATATGGATAATTTGTAGTCAAGATTTTAATTATGTAAAGTCAAGTGCCATTAAATTTAGTGCAGAATTATTTAGAAGGTATCCTTAATTTTACTTTGTCAAGTTACAGTGAATCTGTTCTATTATTAACTCAATAAGTAATAAGGAATTATTCAAAATGAAAACAAATTTTTGTTTGACAAGAAATATCTAAATATTGAAATTGTATAAAATGAAAAATATTGCTTAACGTGTGGATTTATCCACTCGCATAACTGCGTTTTTCTGTGTCGAATTAATTTTTGGAGGAAAGTACGATGAATAAAGAATTGACGCTCATTCTAGATGGGGAATTAGTTGATTTTGCTAATCATTTTGCAAAAAAGAATAACAAACCAATTTCACAAATTGTGGCTCAATATCTTAAGCATCTTTGGGAGAAAGAGCAAGAGAATTTAGAACTTTCAGATAATATTAAAGAATTGTATGGTATTTTTGAATGCGATCCATTACCGGACAAAAAGATATTGAGAGGAGAATTCCATGCAAAAAGTTACAATGGATCTGAATATCATTCTTGATTTCCTTAACAAGAGAGAGTTTCATAAAGAAGCAGCACAAATTTTGCAGTGGAGTCAACAGGGGATAATTGAAGCTTATGTTTGTGCTCATGAGATTACAACTTTGTCTTATTTTTTGGAAAAAAAGTTGAGAGATAGGGAGAAATCCGGAAATATCATTCGGAAATTGCTCAATCTATTTTCTGTAATTGAAATTAACAAAGATATACTTATTCTGGCTTTAGATTCGAAAATATCTGACTTTGAAGATGCAGTAATTGAATGTAGCTCTTTGAAGTATAGTATAAGCTATATCATAACTCGCAATCTTTCAGATTTTTCTAACAGTAGAATAAAGGCATTATCTCCAATAGATTTTATATCTAAGGTTATGGAGAAATAATGAAGTCATATTTCATAGATTCCAAAAAACATTTGACAAAAAATATCTCAAAATTGGAATTGGAAAAGTATAACTGAAAAACACTGATCTAACTGAAGAACACTGATAAAAGTTGCGACGGTGTAAACACCTACGCTAAAT
>QMNM01000062.1 GCA_003647765.1 Candidatus Cloacimonadota bacterium | reverse complement strand
ATAAAACCCTTTATAGTCCAATCACCGTTATCGGTTGAAACAAGCCTAAAGAACTCATCAAAATATGTTTCTAATTTTTGTTTAAATCTATCCATTTAATAATTTCCTTTTCCAGTTCTATAAAATATAGATTATTTCTATTAAAATCAAAGAATTGGTCTTGTATGTTAAATTATTTTCATTAGGCTTTTCATAATGTATATTCACCAGAATGTGATAGAAATATCAGTCCACAAATTGGATGGATAAGTTATGGGAAATTTATCTTCATCTGTCAGAATGATTGTTTTGTTCCTTGGTGCTCTTTTTCTTCTACCATACATTTGCCTCTTGTTTTAATGCACTGAATTCTTAAATAGATGGTACAGCCGGCGGGATTTGAACCCACGACCTCCTGATCCACAGTCAGGCGCTCTAAACCAACTGGGCTACGGCTGCACATTTTATACTAACGAAAAAATGGAAAAATAATTTGTCAAATTTTTAGATAATCTATTCTTTTTAAGCCATCAATTAACACGAATTTTCACGAATATTGTTAAATTTTTTTCGTGTCCATTTGTGTCTAATTTACGCTCTACGCGCTACTCTGTGGCTACGCATTATGCACTACGCATTACGCCTTGTAGCTAATTTACCTTGACACAAATCCAGTATATTAACAGAAATTTATTATAAATTCAGGTAGGATAATATGTCAATAATAGTGAAAAAATTTGGTGGCTCTTCTGTCAAAGATATTCACAGAATAAAAGCCATTGCCCGTCGCATTGTCAAAGAATATAAAAAGGGTGATCATATCGTTATTGTTATTTCTGCAATTGGTGATACTACTGATGAATTGTATAGTTTGGCGCATCAAATTACACCATTTCCATCAGAACGAGAAATGGATATGCTTCTTAGTGCTGGCGAGAGAATTAGTATGTCTTTGTTATCAATGGCACTTAATAATTTCGGATTCCGTGCTATTTCTTTTACTGGCTCGCAAAGTGGTATTATCACAACCAATGATCATTGTAATGCCAAAATTAAGGATATTCGTGCTTTTCGTATAAAACAAGAATTGGACAGAGGTAAAATTGTTATTGTAGCTGGTTTTCAAGGTGTAAGCGAAAATAAGGAAGTAACAACATTAGGACGAGGTGGTTCGGACACAACAGCAGTTGCTCTTGCCTGTTATCTTAATGCTGATAAATGTCAGATTTTTACAGATGTAGACGGTGTTTTCAATGCTAATCCTGATGTTATAAAAAAAGCAAAGAAGTTTGATAAAATAAATTTTCAGGAAATGCTGATAATGGCTTATTCAGGAGCAAAAATTATTCATCCAAGAGCAGTTGAATTTGCACAAAAATATCAAATACCAATAACAATCTGTTCAAGTTTTAATAATAATCCCGGCACTTTAATTTATGGAAATGATAAAATGGAAGAAGTAAAATTTAAAGCAATTACAGATAAACAAAATTTAGCAATAATAAAATTCAGTGTCAAACAAGCTAAATTGAAACACATTTTGGAATTGACTAATCAAAAGAATTTAATTTTTGAAAGTTTTCAGCAACTCAATAATAATGTTATTATAATTACTAATGAAACCGATTCCGAAAGGATTCGTCATTTATTGCACGATTTCAATATTTCAGAGATTTTTACTGAAAGTGGTTTGGCTGAAATCACTTTAATAGGAAAAAGTTTCACTCAAAATTTTGCAATTATCAATAAATTAAATAGTATTTTAACAAAGAATAATATAAATATAAAGATGTTGGAAAGTAGAAAGCTAGCAATTTCTGTTTTTGTTAATGAGAAAGATAAAAATAAAACAGTAAAATTGCTGTATGATAATTTTATTGAATTGTGTGAATAAGAGTGATTTATTTTTTTATATTAGTCCTACTTTTCCTGTATGATCAAGCGTCTGTGTCTTGTCTTAGGACATTTTAACGAAGTAGGATTACACAGTCGCAACCTACCTGTGAAATCATTTTAGTTCTTTTGAAAAAGTATTAGCAACTTTCAATAAATTTTCTATCCAGTTCTCTGCGAGTGGGTCAATTTCAACCACTTTTCCATCTATCTGTTTAGCGATTGTTTCTGCACTCTTCTTATTAAATTGTGGCTGAACAAAAATAACTTTTATGCTCTCTTTTTTAGCTAGCTCAATTAACTTTTTCATTTCAATTGCACTTGGTTCTTTTCCTTCAATTTCAATTGGGATTTGCTCTAATCCATAATCATTGGCAAAATAACTCCACGAAGGATGGAACACTATGAATTTCCTTTTCTTAACATTTTTGAGAATATCTCTTATATTTTTATCAAGTTCATTTATCTCTGTAAGGAATTGCTTATTATTTTTGGTATAGAATTCTTTATTTTTGCTATCTATTTCTACAATGGCATTATAAATATTTTCTACCTGAATTTTAACAAGATTTGGTGAAAGCCATATATGTGGATCTATACATTTTCCATTATCTTTTAGTTGTGTAAATGATTGCTTATCACTGATAATTCGTTTTATGCCTTCATAAGATTTAATGATTTTCATTTTCTCATTAGCATTACTGATTTTTTCCATCCATACATTCTCAAAAGGGACTCCGATGCGCACATACAAATCAGCATTGCTTAATGATTTCATCTGATTTGGTCTTGGTTCATAAGTGGCTGGACTCGCGCCCGGCAAGACCATAACAGATATATTAGCTTTATCTTTTGTAATTTTCTCCACAAAATACTTCTGCGGTAATATACTTACAAATATATTTAACCGCATATTTTTTGCATTTTGCTCTTTTGAACATCCGAATATTAGGAGCATTATTATAGGTATTATAGAATAATTTAGATATTTTATTTTGTGGAGTGGTGAGAATCTGGGTCGTTTTTGGAAAACCAGAGTGATTATTTTTGAAACCTTATACGAACTTAAACTTTTCATCTGAAAATCCCCTTTTTGCAATGAACAATTATAATTAAAAAATTAGAATTACTCTGTGTCTCTATTGCTACTTTCCTTTTAATTTTTTCAATAGATTTTTTATGTCCATTTCTTATTAACATCTCATTGATAATTCTGGATTTTTCAAACATCATCTGAAATCTCTCCTGGGTTGTGAGAGAGAGTAAATAATCCAATTCCAATTTTAGTTCTTTTTCCTCGTTATTACTTTTTGATTTATATATTTTCATTTTATTGTTCCAAGCCAGCTTTGGGAAAGTTCCAAATTCTCGTAAAGTTAGAAATAAGTTACATCGCAGGCAATAATAAAAGAATGTCAAAAAAAAAATTTTGACATTACAATAAATAATATTAAATTTTAATTGATTTAGCACTCTTGGGAAATGAGTGCTAAAATATTAAATGTTATAAGCAAGGCAAACATGAGAACACTTACAAAAAGGCAGAAGTCCATATTAAAAGCGATAATATTAGAATACTTGAAAACCGCAAAGCCAGTCGGTTCTAAAGTATTACAGGAACACTATAATCTGTCAGTCAGTTCTGCAACTGTTCGTAATGAGATGGCTAACTTGACTAATATGGGGTATATAACTCAGCCGCATATATCAGCAGGAAGAGTGCCAACAGAAGAGGGTTATCGCTTTTATATTACAGAGTTAATTAACTATGAAGATAATATTCCGGAAGAAAAGATTCGTTGGATGCAGAGAGTTCTAGCTCAAAATTATCAAAGTATTGATAAAATGTTGAAATCCTTGATGCGATTTTTGACAAATATTTCTGGACAAGTGAGCATTATTGCAGAGCCAGAACTATCATACGGAATAATCAAAAACATCAATATATTCAAAATTGCTGAGAATAAGCTGCTATTTGTTGTTAGCTTGGAGTCAGGACTAGATAAGACAGTAATAATAGATTGTAAATATCAAGTTACAGATGCACAACTACAAGCAATTATTCGTTATCTACATAAGAATTTTACAGGAAAGCAAATTTATCAGATTGAACATTATTATCTATCTCAATTTGAGTATAGTAATGTCAAAAGCAAAAATATTGATAATACTTTATTATATAAATTATTAGGTGTTCTGTATAAAGCACTTAGCAAAGTAACTGACTATAAGATATATTATGATAGTAATATTAAATTCTTAGAACAGCCAGAGTTTTCATCAAAAGATGAAATCCTTAATTTTTTAAGAATTTTACAGGACAAGGATAGCATTATAAAGATATTCCATTCTCATTTTGATGATGATTACTCAGTCATAGTAGGAGATGAAATTGGTCATAAGGGATTTAGTAATTTAAGCTTTGTTTTTGCTAAATATAGCATTTTAAATATACCAGGTTTTATTGGAATTCTCGGTCCAAAGAGAATGAATTATATGGATAATATACCAATGGTGTGTTTTGCTTCTAAAATGATTACTGATATGACAAATAAGGGTGTAGTTATACCATCGGTCAGATTTTCCAGTGATATATAGAAAAGGAAAAAGGAGGATTAATAAAATGCCAAAAAAGAAGAAAAGTGAAAAAGTAAAAAGAAATATTGAACACATTGATGAAAACGTTCAAGTAGAAACCAAGAAACAGAAAAGGAAAAAGTTATCTAATCAGATAGCTGAAGAGGAATTAACAGAAGCAGAAAAGGAGATAAGTCCAAATGAGCAAATAAAATTACTTACTAATGAGATAGATCTTTATAAGGATAGATGGTTAAGAACGAGAGCAGAATGGGAAAATTTTAGAAAAAGGACTCTAAAAGAGAAAGCAGAATGGATTATGAATGCTAATGAGCAACTGATATTAGAGATTGCTGATGTGCTGGATAATTTTGAGCGTGCATTGGAATCAGGAAAAGACCATAAGGACTATCCTGCTTTCTATAAAGGAATAGAAATGATATATGAACAATTAATGAATTTATTAAAGAAAAGAGGACTTACAGAAATTGAGACAGTGGGAAAAGAATTTGACCCTCGCTATCACGAAGCTGTAGCTAATATTGAAAGTGATAAATATGAAGAAAATATCGTTGCAGACAAAATCCAAACTGGATACATACTTAATAATAAAGTTATCAGACACGCAAAAGTTGCCGTGTCTAAAGGAAAAAGTAGCCACAGAGACACGGAGAACACAGAGTAATATTTAAGAACACAGAGTAATATGACCAAATATGCTTTATTCTTTGGAAAATAAGCATTATGGAAATATTGAATAGTAATTTTAAATCATTCTCTGCGATTCTGTGTCTCCGTGGCAAAATAAAAAATAGGAGGAATAAAAAATGGCTAAAATAATTGGCATAGATCTAGGCACAACCAATTCTTGTGTCTCTGTTCTTGAAGGTGGTAAACCAGTTGTGATTCCTAATTCAGAAGGTGGTAGAACAACGCCTTCTGTGGTAGGATTTGCCAAGAATGGAGAGAGATTGGTTGGACAATTGGCAAGGCATCAAGCAGTTACAAACCCTGCTAATACTGTGTATTCTATAAAAAGATTTATGGGCAGACAACACTACGAAGTAAAAGAAGAGGAAAAAATTGTTGGATACGAAATTAGAAGTGGGAAAAAGGGAGAAGTGCTTGTTTATGTGCCTAATATAAATAAAGAGTTCACACCACAGGAAATATCAGCAATGATTCTGCAGAAGATGAAAAAAACAGCAGAAGAGTATTTAGGCACAACAATAGAGGAAGCAATTGTTACTGTCCCAGCATATTTTAATGATGCTCAAAGGCAGGCAACAAAAGATGCTGGAAAAATTGCTGGATTAAAAGTTCGTAGAATTATCAATGAGCCAACAGCCGCAGCTCTTGCTTATGGTCTGAATAAAAAGAAAGATGAGACGGTCGCTGTATATGATTTTGGCGGCGGCACATTTGATATATCCATTTTAGAAATCGGAGAAGGTGTTGTAGAAGTCAAATCTACCAATGGCAATACGCATCTTGGTGGGGATGATATTGATAAGAAAATAATTGACTGGATGGTTAAAGAATTCAAAAAAGAGCAAGGTATAGATTTGACAAAAGATAATATGGCTATGCAGAGATTAAAAGAAGCTGCTGAAAAAGCTAAAATTGAACTCTCTGGCACACAATCTACTAATATAAACCTTCCATATATTACAGCAGATCAGACAGGTCCAAAGCATCTCAGCCTTACACTCACTCGTTCACAATTCAATAGGATGATTGATGATTTCATCAATATGACATTAGAGCCGTGTAGAAAAGCTATTGCAGATGCTAATATTTCTGTTGATGATATAAATGAAGTAATTTTAGTAGGTGGAAGCACAAGAATACCAGCGGTTCAGGAAGCTGTGGTCAATTTCTTTAAGAAAGAACCAAATAAAAGTGTGAACCCGGATGAAGTTGTAGCAGTGGGTGCTGCTATACAAGGTGGAATCCTTTCTGGTGATGAAGATGTGCATGATGTATTATTATTGGATGTAACTCCTCTGTCATTAGGAATTGAAACCCTGGGCGGAGTTATGACACGACTAATTGACCGCAATACTACTATTCCTACAAGAAAATCTCAGATTTTCTCTACAGCCGCAGATAATCAAACAGCTGTTACTATCAATGTATTACAAGGTGAACGAGAGATGGCAAGGGATAATAGAACACTTGGTCGTTTTGACTTAGTAGGCATTCCACCTGCACCACGAGGCATTCCGCAAATAGAGGTTGCTTTTGATATTGATGCCAATGGTATATTAAATGTATCTGCTGTTGATAAAGGAACTGGTAAAAAACAGCAAATCAAGATTGATAAAGCTGGAGCGCTTAGCGATGATGAGATTCAAAAAATGGTAAAAGATGCAGAAATGCATGCTGAGGAAGATAAAAAAGTCAAAGAAAAAGTATCTGCAAGAAATGAACTGGATGCGTTCATCTTTACAACAGAGAAGTCCCTTAAAGATTATGGCGACAAGATACCAATTAAAGATAAACAGGATATTGAACAAGCGATAAAGGATGCCAAAAAGAAGTTGGAAAGTGATAACATTGACGAACTAAAAAGAGCGAGAAAGGAATTAGAACAGAGAGCTCAAAAATTAGGTGAGGCAGTATATCAGGAAGCTGTAAAACAACAGCAGGCACAACAGACATCGCAGCAAACAGGAGGTCCTCAACCTAGACAAGAACAACCTGAAGAACCTAAAAAGCCCAAAGAAGGTGGAGAAGCCGTAGATGCTGATTTTGAAGTTGTAGATGATAAATAAAAAATTAGGAGTTAGGAATTACGAGTTAGGAGTTACAAATTATATCCGAACTTGTCCTATCCTATTGCCAGATTTGGTAATATGTAAGGGCTTGTTCGGATATATAATAGTTATACGACATTCATTTGGATACCGCCTTGAGGTGATGAGAATATGCGGCTTAAAACGCTGAAAATAAGAAATTTCAAGTCAATAGAAGACTT
>QMNM01000061.1 GCA_003647765.1 Candidatus Cloacimonadota bacterium | reverse complement strand
GAACTATGCGAACTTACGCGAACCTTTTTATAAATTAAATCCTTTGCGATGAGTCTGTTGAGTTAGCGATTTGTTCGCGTTTAATCTCTTACTTAATCGCGAACTTGCAATCGCGAACTTATATGAACTATGCGAACTTACGCGAACATTTTTTATCCATTTTATAAATCTTTTGCGATGAGTTTGTAAAGTTAGCGTTTGGTTCGCGTCTAATCTCTTTAACTAATTAAGAGCATAAATTGTTGTATAAAAATAGTGATATTAGTATAATACACAAAACAATTCATCAAAATTACTTTATCTACAAACTCTAAATCCGATTGTATTGCTGAGTAGGTCTGGATATCTTGCTTCACGGTTAGCAACTCGCAATCTACTAATTTCATCAAACCATGAACCTCCGCGCACTACTTTCGTATCACCTTTTTCAGGACCCTGTGGATTTACAACAGGAGTATCTTTTATATATATTTCTTTATAATAATTTGCGTCATACCAATCCACGCACCATTCCTCTGCATTCCCTGCCATATCATAAAGTCCTAATTTGTTCGGAGAAAAACTTCCAACTGGAACTGTGCCACGACTATTGAATAAATCAGGCATTACTAAAATGGAAGTCAGTTTCCCAGAATATTTCCAAGAATTAGCATATTTGGTGTTTTTTGAATTTCCCCAAGGAAATATGATTTTCTCACCTCTATTGCATGCCGCATATTCCCATTCAGATTCTGTAGGCAATCTACAATCTATCCAATTACAAAATGCTTTTGCTCCATACCATGTAACTTTAATCATCGGATGTTTACCATACTTAAATTTGGCTCTATATCCATTATCTATTTTTTCAATAAGGCTATGTTCTCCTGTTATCTCAATCCATTCTTTAATTTTTGCTTCATTTTGCTGATTCTTTTCCATACTATTAAGAAAAGTACAAAACTGCTCTGTTGTGATTTCATATTTGCCAATATAAAATGTATTCACTTTTACTTTATGAACAGGGATTTCATCCTCATAATCATTGCTAAATTTATTACCCATTTCAAAAACTCCACCTTCTACTTTAATTAACTCCACAGGAATATCTTTTAATTCGTTATTCGGTCCATAAAGTTTAATCACATTCTCTTGTGCATTTGTATTTACATAGATGATGACTAAAAAAAATACAATTAATAAACACCCTATCCTTTTATTTTGCATTATTGTTTCCTCCTTTTTTGCCACATAATCACAGAAATCATGGAGTTTTATTACTTTTTCTTCTCTGTGTCATCTGCGTGTTTGTGGCTAAATCTCACTCAAAAGAAATCCAATATTATTTTTGTCAAATTTATAGTTTTAATTATTGTGAACCTTTTCACATTTTTTATAAAATTAGAAATTATATTTTGCGATGAGTTTGTAAAGTTAGTGTTTGGTTAGCGTCTAATCTCACTTAGTTAAGTTGACTATTTTTTAATCCATTAGTTCCTGCCAAGTAAATTTTATCCCCTCTGAAACTGCTTTTATTGTCTCTTTTAAATGAATAATCTTTCCTAAAATAGCTGAAGATAATCTGCAGCCTGTTCCGTGTGAAATGCTCAACTTCTTTCTGGGATGTTCAATGATTTTATAACCATCTTCATAAAATATCCAATTGCTTATAAATTTAGCACTTTTGTGTCCGCCTGAAACTAATACTACATTTTGATATTTTTTTTGTAAATCCTGTCCTAATCTGATTATATCTTTCTCATCCTTTATTTTTACACCAGATAAAAATGCTAATTCTGAAATATTCGGTGTAATAACATCTGCTATGGATAAAAAATCATCACAAAAATATTTCATATCTTCTTTTTTTACGAAACAATAGCCAGAGCTGGAAGCAACTATTGGGTCAATGACAATTGAACCAGAATATTTTATTAAATAATTTTTAATTAACTCCATATTATTTCTGGAAAATGTTATGCCTATTTTAATTCCAGAAACAGGAAATTGCTGAAGTATAAATTTTAACTGGTCTTCAACTATATACGATGAGAACGGAAATATTTTTTCTACTTTATCAAAATTTTGAACAGTTACGCCAGTAGCTACATTCAGACCCCATAAGTTCAATTTTTGAAACACTTCTAAATCACGATAAATTCCGGCACCTGAACTTGTATCTGTGGCTGTGATGGTTAAAGCATATTTCATTTGGAAATAACCTTATTTTAGCAGTGTATATTTGACTAATTTGTCGCTACTACTTTATAGCATTTTCACATAAAGGGTTATACTGCAAATTCACTTTATAGTTAGCAAGAATCTTACGAACCTTCTTTTTCTATAACTGCTGTAAATTTATGTTTCATATTTATCACTTTTTCAATTTTAACCTAACAATTGGTGTATTGTTATTTTACTCTCCTTTGATAGCACATAATTTTCCACACATTGTACATACATCAGTATCAAAATCTTCGCTATTCATTCTTTTTTGTTTGGCAAGAATCGGGTCAAGACAAGTTTTGTAAATTGTATCCCAATCCAATTTGTTTCTGGCTTTGGAAATGATATTATCCCTTTCCATACTAGCTTTTATACCGAGAGCAATATCAGCAGAATGTGCAGCTATTTTGGAAGCGATCACGCCCTGTCTTACATCTTCAACAGTTGGAAGTGAGAGATGCTCTGCTGGTGTTACATAACAGAGGAAGTCAGCACCGAAATAAGCGGATAATGCACCTCCAATTGCACCTGTAATATGGTCATAACCAGGTGCAATGTCTGTTGTCAATGGTCCCAATACATAGAATGGCATGCCCTGGCAGAGTGATTTCTCCAATCTGACATTTGCTTCTATTTCGTTCAATGGAATATGGCCAGGACCTTCTATCATCACTTGCACATTCCTTTCTAATGCTCTTTTACCTAATTTCCCAAGAGTAATCAGTTCCTCTATTTGCACATCGTCAGTAGCATCGCAAATTGCTCCTGGTCGTAGGCCATCGCCTAAACTTAATGTAACATCATATTTATAAGCAATATTTAGTAATCTATCAAAATACTCGTAAAGAGGATTTTCTTTGTGGTGCCTTCTCATCCATTTTAACAAAATAGAGCCACCACGACTTACTATTTTAATACAGCGGTTGGAATTTTTTAGCATTTCACTAATTTTTTGAGTAACGCCACAATGAACTGTGATATAGTCAATTCCTTGCTCGCATTGATATTCAATAGAATCAAATAGTTCATCAACAGAAAAACCGGGAATTGGTTTATTTTCCATTGCTAATTTTGCTGATAAACTATAAATTGGTACAGTTCCGAGCATAACAGGACATTGCTTTAATATTGCTTTTCTAATTTTGTCTAAATCACCGCCTGTTGATAAATCCATCACACTATCAGTGCCATAAGCAACTGCTGTTTTTAATTTCTCTAATTCCTCTTCAATGTCGTAATGATCCATAGAAGTGCCAATATTAGCATTTATCTTCTTTGTTAAACCCTTGCCAATTCCTATTGCTGAGAATGTCCTCTTTTTATTTTTAGGAATAACAATATGCCCTTGTGCCATCTCTTTACATAACCATTCTGGTGAAACATTGTCATATTTTGCTGCCTGCTGTATATCTTCTGTAATTATCCCTTGTTTTGCATATTCTAAATTAGTCATTTATTCTCCTATTATTTTAAGAAACCGAGTAAAGCATACATTTTTTTACATTTTAAAATGATCCCATCCTTTTCTTAATATCTTTTTTACATCACCTGTTTGAGAAACAGAAATTACTTTTTTATTTTTTGTTATTACCCCAATTTTGAACAATGGCAATTTAAATTTTTGCCAATAATACTTTATCGTTTGTTCAGAATATTTTTTTGGAGTGGTAAAAAGCAGTTTATAATCCTCACCACCATTAAATACATAGCTTAAAGGATCAGTCCCAGATTTAGTGGATAACTTTTTTAATGAATCTGAAATAGGCAATTTTTCTTCAAAAATTATTGCTCCAACTTTACTTTGAGAAGTGATATGTAGTAAATCAGAAGAAAGGCCATCACTTATATCAATCATTGCATTAGGGTGTAAATTTTTTGTTAGAAATTCACTTTCTGTAATATATAATTTAGGATGATTGTGGCAATTTATCAAATAATTTTTGTCTTTTGTAGAAATTGAGCAATCGTTCAGTAAAATTTCCAATCCTCCAGCAGAATCACCTAAATTCCCTGTAACAAAGATGTCATCACCAGGCTTCGCACCATTTCTATATATTACATTTTGTTCATCAACTTCACCAAAAACAGTGATAGTAATAAATAAATCGCTCTTTGAAGAGCTGGTATCTCCTCCAAGCAAATTTAGATTATATTTATTTAACAAAATTCTTATACCTTGATAGAATCTGTCAAAAAAATCTACATCAATATCTTTTGGAATACAGAGGCAAATATATACATCTAAAGGTGTAGCACCCATTGCAGAAATATCACTTAAATTCACAGCTAGCGATTTATAACCTAAATCCTCTGGACTAATCTTATCTCTTATAAAATGCACATTTTCTATCAAAGCATCAGTAGTAATAACATTTAATTTTTTTGCACCTGGCACCTTAAAAACACTACAATCATCATCTATCCCTTTAAGAATATTATTCTTCCGATATGTTAGTATATGGCGTTTTATTTTTTCAATAAATTTAAATTCACCAATTTCCTCAAATTTCATAACTAATCCTATTATTTCCGGTTAATTTATTTATTGTTAAAACATAAGCATATAAAGTATTCAATATTGAAATAGATTAAATTATTGTGTCAAATTATCGGATATATAAAATTTTTTTCTTGACTAATAATTCAGTAAAGACATCTTTTGCTCAAATTTTTTTGAAATATAAAAACATTTAGAAATCAGTGTTTTATGCACTATTAAAATTAAAGAATAGGAGGAAAGATGAAAGGGTTAAGAATAATGGTTGTGTTCTTGTTGCTTTTTGTTGGTTCACTCACTTTGTTTGCTAATGATTTGAATTTTAACGCAACAGAAACTGCCATTAAAATTACTGGGAACACCTATAATGCATTGAACTTTACCAATTCATTATCAGGTGCAAGATTCATTGAAGTTCGCACAGAAAAAGGTGTATTTGACGAACTACTTATCTTAGGTTATGGTGGAAGTAATATTATTGGTGAGCCGAAACTTCCAGTTATAAGAAAGTTAATTGAAATTCCATTGGATGCAAAAGTTGAAGTGAAACTAGTTCGTTATGATGTTGAGGAGTATGACCTGAATGTATATGGAATTACTTATCCTTTAATTCCTGCTCAGCCACCGATTCCAAAGGACAAAAATCCAGATGAAATTGAATTTCAATATAATCCATCTGCTTATCAACTTGATGAATATAGTGGGCAGGACTTGGTAACCGTAGATGTATTGGGCATAATGAGAGGTGTAAGAATAGGGCGGTTAAATATTGCACCTATCCAATATAATCCTGTGAAAAATAAAATCAAAGTGTTCAATAATATCAAAGTTGAAATTCATTTTGTTGGTGCGGATATTATAGAAACTGAAATGTTGAAAAAAAGCACATATTCCCCATTTTTTGAAGGGATATATCGTCAAATATTCAATTATAAGCCATTGGATACTTCTGGTGGGAAAGACACAATTATAGAATATCCGATTAAATATGTGATAATATCTGACCCGATGTTTGAGGATGCATTACAGCCATTTATTCAATGGAAGCAGAAGAAGGGCTTTTATGTAATTGAGGGCTATACAGATGATCCGGCTGTTGGTAGTACTACAAGTTCTATTTCTGCATATTTGGAGGATTTGTATAATCAAGGCACGCCAGATGATCCAGCTCCTTCTTTTGTTTTGCTTGTTGGTGATGTAAATCAAGTGCCTGCCTTTAGCAGTGGTGGACATGTTACTGATTTATATTATTGTGAATATACTGGTGATTATTTGCCAGAACTATTTTATGGTAGATTCTCAGCGAATAATCTGACAGAATTACAACCACAAATTGATAAGACATTAGAATATGAGCAATATCTTATGCCAGACCCATCATTCTTAAATGAAGTTGTAATGATTTCTGGCGTGGATGCAGGACATGCTCCAACATGGGGTAATGGACAAATCAATTATGGAACAGATTACTATTTCAATGAAGCTCATGGAATAACTTCTCATACTTACCTTTATCCAGAGTCAGGTAGTAGTGGACCTCAGATAATCCAGGATGTAAGTAATGGAGTTGCTTATGCAAATTATACTGCACACGGGAGTTCAAGTGGCTGGGCTAATCCGAGTTTTAGCATTTCAGACATCGCTACTTTGCAGAATCAAAGTAAATATCCACTTATGGTTGGCAATGCTTGTTCTACAAATGAGTTCGGAGGTACTTGTTTTGGTGAGGCATTACTGCGTGCCGAGAATAAAGGTGCAATTGGCTATATTGGTGGTTCTGCTAGCACTTATTGGGATGAAGATTATTGGTGGGGTGTTGGCTATGGTGCTGTTTCTGCCAATCCAACTTATGAACAGACAGGACTTGGTGCTTATGACAGAACATTCCACGACCATGGTGAACCACAAGAAGAATGGTATGCCACCCAAGACGGAATGATTTATGCAGGCAATTTGGCAGTTACTGAATCTGGCTCTTCACGAATTCAATATTATTGGGAAATCTATCATCTTATGGGCGACCCATCCTTAATGGTATATTATTCTGAACCGCCTGTAATGACTGCAAATTACAATGCAATGCTTCCTATTGGAATTGACGAATTTACAGTTACAACAGAACCAAATGCTTATGTGGCTATTTCTATGGATGGTGAATTGCACGGTGCAGCTTTGGCTGATGAAACCGGAATAGCAGTTGTATCAATAGAGCCATTCACAATACCAGGAATTGCTGAAGTTGTTATTACAAAACAAAATAAACAACCGTTTATTGGAACTGTTACAGTTGCTCCTGCTGCAGGTCCATATGTCATCTATTCAAGCAATATTATAGATGATGTTACAGGCAATAATAATGGATTGATTGACTTTGGCGAGGATATTGGATTATCATTAGAAATGTATAATGCGGGTTCAGATGATGCTACAGATGTTGTTGTAAGTATATCTTCTGATGATGATTACATAACAATCATAGATGATACAGAGAATTATGGAACAATTCCAGCAGAGGATTCTGTGATGATAACAAATGGCTTTGCTTTCACAGTTGCAGATGATGTGCCTGATTTTCATAATATTTTATTCAATGTTCAAGCAGTATCCGATACTTTTGTATGGGAAAGTAATTTCTCATTGGTTGCACATGCACCAATATTAGAATATGACTCATTCACAATTGATGATACACAAGGCAATGGCGATGGCAAAGTTGATCCAGGTGAG
>QMNM01000060.1 GCA_003647765.1 Candidatus Cloacimonadota bacterium | reverse complement strand
TTTTATAAGTTACATAGATGGGATCAGCAGTATAATCAAATAAAGTATCAGTCCAAGTTACACCATTATCAGTAGATACTAATAGATAAAAAGGTGCATTTAAGCCCCATATCGGAGAGCCACCAAGCCAGAAGTGTAACAAATCGCCTGTAGAAACTGATAATTCAGACGAGATTAACCATTCATCTTGTGCATATAGATTATTTATAAGGTCTGTTCTTATCATCAGATTCCCAGGGTTTGAAGACCAGCTTTCATCAGGATTTTTATTGAGATAAGAGCCACCTGATTCATCTATCCCAACGGAGAAAGACATAATATTATCGCTCTCAGTAAAATCAGCGATTATAAAAAATGATTCCTGCGGATAGAAAAGCAAGTCCAAATTTATCAAATTATTGGTTTTGTTATGACTATCAAATACTTTCTCTTTTCGTGTAGATATAATCTCCCAATGTTTTGTTGTACTATAATCTATTTCTACAACATAGTCCCCAGCGATTTTATTGCCAGGTTCACCATTATTATCACTATAAACAGCAAATTTTGCATCAATATTAGTTTGCGGTGTTACTAAAGAATCATTAAGAATTTTCTTATCAATCAAAACATAAAATCTATCTAGGAGTAATGTATCATTAACAGTAAATTTTTGTGCAATCATTAGTGAATCAGTATGCCAGCTTTCTGCTGTGCTATCATCATCTACATATTTAGTATATTCAGAAGGCATCCAGTTACAAATAGCAGAATAAGAGCCAGAATGCACATATTCAGTTTGGTCATTTATATGCCAAGTATTAACACCTTTATTTTTGCTTATAATATCCCATAAACTATCTGGTGGTACTTTACCAGTTTCAAAACCTTCTCCATAAACTGGTGGAACAGGAGCTTTCCAATTAATTTCAATGCTATCAGGAATATCTTTTGAACATTTTACAGAGTCAGGAGTTGGATAGATAGAAACATCTTCAGCAAGTGCTAAAGCAAAGATAAAAAATATCATTCCACATACTATCAATTTAATTTTAAACATTTCTTCTCCTTATAAACTTGGTTCAATTGGTAAATCTTGAATAATTGCTTTCATTAGTTCTTTTGCCTGTTCTGGTTCAATATAATAAAGCGGAAAACCAATTATATATGCAGTTGAATTCGTATTTGGATTTGTATATTTACTTACTACACAGCCATTCATTGGATATGGATCTGTTGTTGAAAAGCTAAATAAAGAAGTTGCGCCATCAATATCTAGGAAAGTAACTGCACCAATTTTACCAGCAATGCTAGTATAAGTATTTAAATCAACATTAATATGTAGCGAATCTGGGAAAATAGATCCAGCATTATCTTTTCTTGCAACATCAAAATAACGATCATCAATAAAAAGAGATTTTGTCAATATATCATTCAATGAAGAGAAGCCAGCGAACTTCTTCAAAAATCCAATATCATAGCTTATATCTGCTTTACTATCACTTATTACATTAGGTCCTGTATATACCACATTGCCGCCAGACATCATATATGGATACAAAACCAGATAATGTTTATAAAATTGGCTTTCTTTATATCTTCTAGTTACATTACTATTATGCCAAATAATCAGTTCATAATTAAATATATCAGCAGGGCTTAATACTATTTTATCAAAGTATCCTGTAATACTGGTTTGTGATCCGTCCTCTAAATCTTTAACATCATAATCATTGACTCCAGCATAGATTAAAAGAGAGTCAAAAAAACTATCAACAGCATCATCTGGTTCAAAAGTGGTGTTATTTGAATCATCTACAAGCAGAATGCCATTTTTTTCAGATGCAGGTTCTTTCAGAAAGAGTTCAAGTTCAGAAGGTGTTTTATCAACTTTTCCGCCACTATCCACTGCACGGACTTTAAATGTATGATGACCAGGACTAAAATCAAACAATTTCAAGCGATTGTTTTCAACATATCTTTTTTCTAATCTAAACCATTTTGTACCATCTTCATCTTCAATAAGTTGATGTGGGAATGGAGGCAAATTATCTACGCCATTATCCCAATTTATATCAAACCCTATAATTTCACTATAATAATCATTATTGAGAGCATCCTTTGTCTCGCCTTTAAAAATAGGTAATTGAATTTGCAAATCAGTAGACCAAATAGCAGACCAAATTGTAACAGTGTCAGTTTCTGTTCTAAACATTGGATACAGAGGTCCGCCATAAACTAAGTTTCCACCAATAAATTTAGATGGAGGAATTATAGATATAGTACTGGGAAAATATGTAAAATAATGATATTTACCAATAGCATATATTTGATCAGTCATATCCTCTAATTCAGTAGTTTTTGGAGTAAAATAATCTCTAACAAAAAAGGTCAGATGTGCTATTTTTGTACTTGCAACACCAGCTTTATCAACAGCTTTCACCTCTATTCTGGTTAGCTCGTTTATATCATTTCCTCTTAATATAGGTCTTGTTGTATTACCATTATCATAATTACCTTTAAGTAATACTTCGTCAGTTTGATCATAATTCTCTGTTGAATACCATTCTGTACTATCTAAAATTGTAGTTCCAAATTGGAATTGCCCTGTTAATGTATCTTCTCTTGTACCTACTCGTTCAATATAAACAAGACGATATAAGTAATATGCGGCTTCTTTACTTACTCCATACGGGTCTGGATCTGTCATATCAAACTTAAACTTAATAGAATTGCCAACACGACAACTATCAATTTTACCTTGAGAAGTTGTTACTATAGGAGAAGGCACTGTAGAGAAACTACAGAAATATTTTATGTCAGGTTCAGATACATTGCCTCTATTATCCTTGCATTTTACCTCAAATTTATTGAAGTTTTTCTTAAAGTCAGTAGTATCAGTTGCTGGGAAATATACAACAGCAGAGACCTTATTAGAACTTGCCCATATTGTCCCATTTGACTCGCTAAGAGGAATATTTGGGTCAGCACCAGGTTTATAGTGAAGAACCCAACCCTCATTATTAGTTACTATTCCATATGCCTTATCATAGATAAATGCTGTGCTATCTTCGTTCCAACTCCCGATACGATAAGCATATCCTTTAATACAACCGTCTTCATCCCAGCCACGCCAATAAATTTTTTGATAATATAATGTGGAGTCCATAATAACACTCAAAGAATCTATAATTGCTGAGTCCTCAACATTTAAATCCCCAGCCCACTCTATTCCATCAAAAGAAGTAATCTCTACAATTGGCTGAATATTAGGAGACAAACTCCCCCTCTTGCCTTCACATCCTAACATAAAGATCATAGTTGTAATTACAAAAAATATAAAAATGCCTATACAAAACTTTACTGATATATTTTTACAAAACATCTGCAATCTACCAATCATACTTCCTCCCAATTTATCTTACTTAAATTTTGGACAAAACTGAAAAACGAAAGAATTTCAGTCAAGAAAAAATTTAAATAAAATTTTGTATTAGTTCAAAGAGACAGTTCATCCACGAAGAAACACTAATATAAAAATAATTATCCAGAATATTCATAAAAAAACACAATATTGCCAAAAATTGACAAATGTTAGTGTAGAATCTTTTGTGGAATAGCAAATTTCACCAAGTGAATATTTTTTCAAGAGAAATGCCAATAAATCAAGGAATTTTAGCCAATGAAACTTCATTGATAGTTCTAATCCAATGTAGTAAGTTATAAATTATTCACTTTTAAAAAAGATTTAATTGGCTAACTTATTGGTAAATAAGAAAGTTTCAGTGAACTGCATCTAGTTCAAAGATATAACATTAATAACCAAATTGCTTTAATGTCGCTTTTACTGTATTTGCTAAACTCATTGCAGTTGTTATGGTTCCAACTCCACCTGGAACAGGTGTAATTAGTTGTATTTTTTCGTACACATCTTCGTAATCTACATCCCCTACATATCTGTAACCTCTTTTGCTCTTTTTGTCTATAAGTTTATTTATGCCAACATCAATAATAATAGATTTTTCTGATACCATATCTTTTTTGATAAATAATGGCTTACCAATTGCAGTAATAAGAATATCAGAGTGCTTGGTTATTTCAGGTAAATTTTTCGTGTGAGAATGACAAATTGTTACTGTAGCATTTCCTGTGTTATTTTTTTGAATTAACAAGTTTGCAATCGGTTTGCCAACAATATTGCTTCTACCCAATACAACTATATTTTTGCTATTAGTTTCTATTTTGTAATACTTTATAAGTTCCAGAATTGCGGCTGGTGTGTTAGGCAATAATGCATCTCTACCTAATACTAAATTTCCGATGTTAATAGGATGGAATCCATCCACATCTTTTTCAGGGTTAAGGTGATTTATAATATTACTTTGGTCAAACTGCTCTGGGAAAGGCATTTGAAGCATAATTCCATTTATTTTAGGATCATTGTTTTTCATTTCTAATTGTGTAATAAATTCTGATTCTGATATATTTACTGGCAATCTGATTGCTTCTACATTCAGACCAATTTCTGCTCCCTTTTTGATTTGATTATTTAAATAATATTGAGCAGATGGATCTTGTCCAATTATGAAAATTGCCAAATTGGGGAAAATATCTTTTTGTTTTAAAAGATATATTTTTTCCTTCAGATTTTTTAGGATGCTATTAGCCACAGGTTTGCCAATTAAATCTTTTTTTATAGTCATAATGAACTTATTTTATTGTTAGTTAGTGAATTAGCAATTGTCAGATTTTAGCCACGAATAACACTAATCAACGCAAAGAATATAATGAAATTGTATTATTTATCAGATGGAATTTGCAATCGCTTAATGGATACAGCTTTGCTATTTTTATTATGTATTTCTATAATAACGCCATTAAGTATCACATTTTTTTTAGCTACTTCAAACCTATTTGGGATTTGTTTAATAAATCTTTCCATTGCATTTTCTATTTTAATACCAATAACAGAATCGTGAGATCCTGTCATTCCTGCATCAGTAATGTAAGCAGTTCCTTTTGGTAAAATTCTTTCGTCAGCAGTTTGGATATGAGTGTGTGTGCCAACCACAGCAGAAACTCTACCATCTACATACCATCCAAATGCAATTTTTTCAGCAGTTGCTTCGCCATGAAAATCAATGAAAATTAAATTTGTCTCATTTGATAATAATTCAATAAATTTATCCGCTGTTCTAAAAGGACAATCAATACTTTGCATAAAGATGCGTCCCTGCAAATTAAGAACAGCTAATTTTTCTATGGATGAAACATGATAAATATAATAGCCATTTCCAGGAGTTCCAGGAGGATAGTTAGCAGGTCTAATAATTCTTTTTTCTTGGGCGAGATAATCTATTATTTCCTTTTTATCCCATATATGATTACCACTTGTCAAAATATCTATTCCACTATTGAATATCTCTTTTGCTGTTTTAGGGGTAACGCCTAATCCACCAGCAACATTTTCACAATTTGCAATGCAAACATCTATTTCATTTCGTTTTTTTAGCATAGGCACAAGTTGTGCAACGATTTTTCGTCCTGGTTTTCCAAATATATCAGCAATAAATAATATTTTCATTATCGTCTCTGAAAAACTTATAGATGTCAAATTTTAGCCACGAAGAACACAGAAAAACACGAAGGAAATAATAGATTATAGAAAATAATTGCAATCATCTTTTAATTTAACAATATCGCATTACGCATTACGCATTACGCACTACGCCATACGCTCCATTCCCTATTTAGCAATTGCAGTTCTTCTAATTTCACGAATAACAGTAACTTTAATTTCCCCTGGATATTGCACTTCATTTTCAATTCTTCTTGCTATATCACTGGCAAGCAATTCAGCTTCGGCGTCACTAATAGCCTTATGTTCAACTATAATTCGTAATTCTCTTCCAGCTTGAATAGCATAAGATTTATTAACTCCTGCAAAAGTTTGGGCTATATGTTCCAGTTTTTCCAGCCGTTTAATATAGGACTCTAAAGTTTCACGTCTTGCTCCTGGTCTTGCTCCGGATATAGCATCAGCAGATTGTACGATTACTGCATAAGGCGATATTGGTTCAACTTCTCCGTGATGAGCAGCAATAGCATTTATTACAATTTCAGATTCACCATTTCTGCGCGCGATGTTAGCCCCTATTTCTGCATGACTTCCATTTTCTTCATAACTAACAGCTTTGCCAATATCATGAAGCAATCCTATCCTCTTTGCTAAATTTTGGTCTAATGATAGTTCTGCCGCAATTATTCCGCAAAGCCAGGCTGTCTCTTTACTATGGTTAAGGACATTCTGTCCATAACTGGTACGGTATTTTAATTTACCAATTATTTGTATTACAGCATTAGATATATTATGAATATCTAATTCTAAACATGCGTTTTCTCCGACTTGCTTTATTACTTCGCCAAATCCTCTTCTTGTTTTATCTACGATTTCCTCTATGCGTCCAGGATGAATTCTGCCATCTTCAATCAATCGTTCTAATGATAGTTTAGCAATTTCACGCCGTATAGGGTCAAAACTAGAAAGGATAACTGCTTCTGGAGTATCATCAACAATTAGTTCAACCCCTGTTTCTCTTTCAAAAGTGCGAATATTCCTTCCTTCTCGTCCAATGATTCTCCCTTTCATCTCTTCAGTCGGAATACATATTACTGAAACCGTAGATTCAGTAGCCTGATCAACAGCTGTTCTCTGTATAGCAGTAGCAATTATATTAGCCGCTTCTTTTAATCCAGAATTTTTAGCATTATCAATAATTTTTTTCCTGATTATAGCACCTTCTCTTCTGGAGTATGCTTCCATATTCTTTAATAATCGGTCAACTGCTTCTTCTTTGGTAAGGTCGGCAATCTCCTGCAATTTAACATTCTCTTGTTCTATCAAATGTGCAAAATGCTTTTTTATAGATTCATTCTTTTCTTCCATGATTCTTAATTTATTTTCCCAATTAATTAAAGATCCTTCCTTTCTATCCAGATTTTCAACACGCTTGTCTATGCTATTTATCCTTTTATTATATTCTTTTTCTAGATGTCTTAGCTCTTTTTTTCTATTCTCTATCTCTTTTTCCTCGTTTGCTATTTTCTTATACCATTTTTCCTTAACTTCTAACAACCTTTCTTTTTTCAATGTTTCTATTTCTTTTTTGGCTTTATCTATGATCATCTCTGCTGTTTTTTTTGCACTTAATAATCTTTTCTTATCAAATAATCTAAGTATAATCCAGCCAATCAGTATGCCAAGTATGAATGCAATAAATGGGATAATACAACTCTTTAATGATAACATCATTATCTCCAAAGTGTATAAAAATTCCAATGTAATTGTGGGATTTTATTGAGGGTTATAAAAATAATTGGTTGGTATCTATGGAAAGGATAAAAACCCGCTCTAAATGTGTAACAGTATGTTTGAACCTACTGTTCTAGGTGGGTACCGTAGTCGATACTTTATGAGTCCAACTGTAATGAAGGCATTCACGCTATA